>JABJCZ010000365.1 GCA_018668475.1 Alphaproteobacteria bacterium
CGCCCGCGACGAGGCCGACACCAGCGACGACTAGGTCCGTTGGCTATTCACCCGATTCAATTGCGTTTGGGGTCTTTCTGAACTGTGATCGTCGGTAGATCATGGGCGCTGGCGATGGCGCGCGCCGCGACGACCTGATCCCGACCGCGCAGCGCAATTTCGTGCCCTGGATAACTCGACAGGTCGACCCCGGCGCGGTCCGCCAACTCGTCGGAAACGACAAGCTGGCAATGAAACTCCTTGGTCGACTGCTCAAGCCGGCTCGCGGTGTTGACCGTATCACCAATCGCCGTAACCGAGGTCGCGCCCGCAAAGCCCATCTCACCAATAATGACCTGGCCAACATGAATGCCGATGCCGATCCGCAACGGCTCATCGAGATCGTTAGCGAGGCTGGTATTCAGTTCATCAAGAGCAGTTGCTATGCCGCGCGCAGCCATAAGTGCACGGCGAGAGGCCTCTTCCCCATCGCATTCGGCACCAAACAAAGCCATCACCCCATCGCCGATAAACTTGTCTAGTTGACCGCCGGATGCCGTTACCGCGGTGCCCATCGCGCGGAAATACCGATTAAGCACAAACACAACGTCATAGGGCAGTTTGTGCTCGGCAAATCGGGTAAATGCACGAATATCAGCGAACAGAACCGCAATCTCACGCTCCGCGCCTTGCAAATAGGCCGGCTTGCGCCAGGCCTCTTTCGGCGTGACGTTAGGTGGCAGGAGCGGCGTAACCTCAAGGTCAGCTGTCGGGCGCACTTGGCATGCAAGGCGCACGGTCTCGGGCTCGGTTACGGGTACACCAACCCGACGCAACACCTTTGCTTCTTCTTCATCTGGCGGCGCCACATCCGCCGCGCCCTCGCCAAGCCGCACCCGGCACGTGGAGCAGCGCCCCCGCCCGCCGCAAACAGCCGCATGAGGAATGCCGGCGTCGCGGCTGGCTTCAAGCACACTGGCGCCAGGCCGAATATCCACAACGCGACCATCCGGATAACGCAGCCGGACCCGACCCTGTAGACGCTCAATCAACCAGCGCACAGCGCGCAGCACTATAACCGCACCGATAAGCCCACCAGCCGAATACCAAATGATGTGCTTCCACGCGACAAGCCAGGCGATTGCCGGATCCATCGGCCAGCCGATCAGCATGGTGGCCTCTTCGAGCCAGAACGGGTCCTGACGCAACAGGTTGATCTCGCGCCCCGCGGCCACAAAACCGAAGGTGGCGCACGCTGGCACCAGCACTGCCAGGCTCAATAGATAGGGTGAGCAGCGCGGGTACCACCGCTTGAGGCGGAACCAGTTGTTTAGGCCCATACAGCCGTGCATCCAGGTGACGGCCATCAGCCCGATCTGGAAGGCCCCCTTCTCAGGCGCATAAACCCAGAGCACGAGGATTTCATAGATATAATTGTCTTCAACCTGGAAAAAGATATTGAGGCCGCGGGTGCCCAGCGCGTGCTCCGCCAGCATGAAGGGAATAGCGAAACCAAGCGCCAGCTGGATGGCCTCCCGAGGCGCCATGCGGAGTGTCCGGCGCTCATAAAGCGCCCACAGGGCCAGCGCAACATGCACGATCAGCGCACCATAAAGCGCGATAATGCCAGGCCATGAGCGCCACACCACCAGAAACACATCGCGCGCAACATCAATGGCCTCAAGGGATGCCAGCCCCCAGGCAAGATTTGCGAGATGCGACGCGACGAACGCGAACAGCACGAGGCCGGACCCTAGCCTGATGCGTCTGATCATGATTTCCTCCCGCGGTGAACAACCGCACCGAGGCTCATCATGGCAGGATTCGCGACCATACGTCGCGATAAAGAAGATCACACTTTCTTGCGAAATGTCCGGACCTAACCTACCTTGGCGCAGACTTTATTGCTCTAGGGAGAATTGGCCATGGCCAAAAAGGAAAAGGAAATTTTTGTCGGCTTCGGTGTCGATGTTGACGCCGTCGCCGGACAGATCGGCAGCTATGCAGGCGGTAACTCGCCATCTGATATTTCGCGCGGCGTTTTCGCGGCTGAAGTAGGCACCCCCCGTATGCTGGAGCTGTTTGATCGCTTCAACATTCCCACCAGTTGGTTCATTCCCGGACACTCGATTGAGAGTTTCCCGAATGAGATGAAGGCGGTTGCCAAGGCTGGCCACGAGATCGGCCTGCACGGCTACACGCACGAAAATCCGATTGCGATGACGCCGGAGCAGGAAGAGGCGATCCTCGACAAGACCATGAAGCTCGTCACCAAGCTCGCCGGCAAGAAGCCGACCGGCTATGTCGCGCCGTGGTGGGAGATGAGCCCCCACACCCCGCAGCTCCTGATGGACCGCGGCATCAAGTATGATCACTCGCAGATGCACCATGACTTCCTGCCTTACTGGATGCGTATCCAGGAGGAATGGACCCTCATCGACTATTCCAAGCATCCGAAGACATGGATGAAGCCGATGAAGATGGGTAGTCGTTTCCCCATCGTGCAGATTCCGGGTAGCTGGTATCTCGACGATCTGCCGCCGATGATGTTCATGAAGAATGTGCCAAATTCCGGCGGCTGGACCAACCCGCGCGACATCGAGGATTGGTGGCGTGACCAGTTTGATTGGGTTTACCGCGAGATGGATTACGCCGTATTCACGTTCACGGTGCACCCCGATATCTCCGGCCGGCCGCAGACCTTGTTGATGCTTGAGCGGATCATTGGTCACATCAACAGCCATGCCAACGTCAAGTGGGCAACCTTTGACACGATCGCTGACGATTTCATCAAGCGTCAGCCGTTCAAGGGCAAAGCGCCTGCAAGGAAGAGAGCCAAAAAGTAGGCTGAACCACTCCGCATCGCGCAACGCGAAACAGGACATCCCGTTATGTGTGCGTTATGCGGCATTCTCGTGGACGGCCCGCATTGGACCGAAGCCGGTACCAATGCGGGC
>JABJCZ010000366.1 GCA_018668475.1 Alphaproteobacteria bacterium
AAAAACGGTTTGGCCGCAATGCCGCCGGCAAAGGCGATGTATGTGCGCGCGCCGCTAAGTGCCGGGCCGAGTGACAGAGTTTGCCCAGCTTTGGCGGTAGTGGTTTGCCACATGGTGACGGGCTCACCGTCAAGTTTCGGACGCATGTCGGCGCCTGCAATGGCAAACCAGCCATCGGTCTCAAACTTGAGTGTCGGGCCGATGAACTGGGCCTCCAGTCCGGGTGCGCCGGCGGCATTGCTAACCAGCAGATTGGCGAGCCGAAAGGACCAATGGTCGACGGGTCCGGAGGCATTGAAGCCGTACCGGAATGCACCCTTGAGGCCCGGCCAGTCCTGCACCGTTGTTTCCAAACCGGGTTTCAGAACGGTTAGCATCAGAATCGCGCCTCCGTATCGAGGGTGGCGGTCCAGTCCTTGTAGGCGCGAACGGAAAACTTGCTGTAGCCGGTTACGTTGTATTCATAGGTGCCGGCCTTCAGAGAGGCGCGAATGCGCTTGTATTCATCGACGTCGATGGGCACGAATTTCACCCTGTCCGCCGGCTGCACGAGCGTGACTTGATCCCGAAAAATGGATGTTTCCTGCGACGGCTCGTAGACCGGTACTGGCGTGCGACCAATCAGGTTATAGCCACCCGGCACCCGCAACGTATGTATCGAGGTGGACATACCTCCCGTGCAAATGCTGTTGGGTGGGGTCCACATGCGGGGTGGATTGTATTTGGGCGAGGTGAGCAGACAGCGTGGGTCGAGCGGACGCATTAATGCGCAACCCGGTATGGCGGCAACACTTGCCACCCAGTGTTCGGTGCCGGAATGCACCCGGACCAGCTGATGGCGATCCTCCAGCCCGTTGATGCGGGCGACAAAGTCCGGGTCAAACTCGCGGGGCGTAATCTTCTCGCAATAGTCCTCGATAGCCGCCTTCGTCCAGGGGTCGAGATAGCAGCACGGCACATAGGCGACCCGGCTCATCAGCTCGATATCGGCGGTTGAGCCGAGGCTCGCCAGCAGGGCGCTCAGCTCGTTGCGCAAATCATCTAGGCTGATGTCGTCTGGCTCGTATTCGACAAGCAATGAACTGTAAGACGGGGTCATATCAACCACGCCCTTGATCGCCTGCGTGCGCACCGCCTGCATCAGGCCCAGCCCTATGAAGCTGAGCTCGAGATTGCCATCGTCACCAAACTCGACATTGAGAAAGCAGTCGCCGCCGGGCGCGAAGCGCGGCTCGTCGTAAATCACGTTCCGCCTGCTCCGTCCCGGCCCTAGCTATTCAGCCGCTGATCGTTTGAGTGTCGGGGCTGGCGCCAGCGGCTCAAGGGTATAACCCGCCTCTTTCAGCCCGGCGCCAATCGTCTTGGCAAGATCAACGGCGTTGGGCCCGTCCCCGTGCAGGCAGACGCTGTTCGCCTCGAGTGGCACGCGCGCGCCGCTCTCGGCAATGGCTTCGCCAGTTTTCAGAAACTCGCTGAGTCGGCGCTTCGTATCGCCGAGATCCGCGCCATCGTTGGCTCGTTTGAGAATGAGCGCGCCGTCGTCGCCGTAGGAGAGGTCAAAATAAAGTTCGCCCACAACATGGATGCCCATGTCGGCTGCGATCCGGGTGACGGCATGTTGGGCGACCGGCGCCGGGTAATAGATCATCGGTTCCGGGCAGACATCTATAGTGGCTCGGCAAAAGGCCTCACCCAGAGCCTCATCGACGCTCAGCATGGCGTAGAACGCACCATGAGGCTTCATGTGATGCATCGTCATGCCCTCGGTCTCCAGCATGGCCTTCAGCGAGCCCACCTGAAACACCGTCATGGCGTAAACTTCATCCGCTGTCATCGACATGGTGCGCCGTCCGAATCCGATGAGGTCGGGCAGGCCGGGATGGGCGCCAACTGCGACATTATTGGCTTTCGCCAGGCGCACTGTCTTCTGCATTGTCATGGGGTCGCCAGCATGAAATCCACAGGCGACATTCGCCGTTGTCACATGCGGCATCAGCGCCTCGTCGGCACCCATAACCCAGTTGCCGAGGCTCTCACCGCAGTCAATGTTGATATCGAATGTCTTACTCATGATGGCCTCGTGACAGGTTGGAGGGTTTCTCAGCCTACTAATCTTTGCCTCATTCGCGCGCCGGTCAATACTCTTTGCAGCGCGGCGGACACAAAAATCGGTGATCAGTCCTTCGGTGCCATCGCCGAACGTACGGCGGCGAAATTGCCCTGCGGGTTATCTCGCGTTGGCATAGCCGCAATAAACGGAAACAATTCCTTCTGCGCGATCAGAAATATCCGCCGCAGTTCGGCGACCGGGTCGGCATGTTCATCAACCCGCAAATCGGCTACCGGGTAAACCTCCGGCCCGCGTACGATGAGGGCAGCCGACTGCCGGCCGCGTTTGTCGCCGCCCGCCGCCTGTCCGGCTTCAAGCGCCAGCAAAAGCCGTTCGGCCAGCGGGGTTCCGGCGGTGCCGATAAATGTGTCAGCCATTGCCTTCACGGTATCGGCCCCGACCAGCATATTGCCCTGAACGGAATAATCAGAACCTGTCTGCTGGCCTGCCCACGGATCGGTTTCAGCACCGGAATATGCTGCGGCGCGACCAGCCGCATCGACCACGCCGACCTGCCGTATGGCCCGGTCGGGGTCTGCCGCAATTTCATGATTAAGGGCACTCGTCGCGGTTTCGCCAGCCTCCAGACGATCAAGGATACGCGGGCCGAGGTACGGGTTGACCCATGCCTGGGTCGTTACTGCACCAACGCCAAAACGAACAAATGGACAGATCGCGCCAACCGCCGGCACTTTGGTCGAAACCGCGATGCCAAGATGGCCGGTCTCAGGTTCCCGGGCGACGATGGAAAAGGTGTTGAGTGGCCTTAGCATGCCGGTCTCCGGTATTGCGTCAGACAGATTGCCCTAGATTGAGCGCCTCTGCCTGCTCACGGAGCAAGTGTTTTTGCACCTTGCCGGTTGGCGTCATCGGCAATTCGGCCACCAGAACCACGTGGCGCGGGATCTTGAAGCTGGCAATTTTTCCGCGACAAAAATCGTCCATTTCGGTGATCGCAATGGGGGCGTCATTTTTTGGGACAACGAAGGCAACTGGGACCTCCGCCAAGCGGTCATCAGGAATGCCGATGATGGCCACCTGGTCGACGCCGGGCATACCCATCAGATAGGCTTCGACCTCGACCGGCGCCACGTTCTCGCCGCCGACTTT
>JABJCZ010000367.1 GCA_018668475.1 Alphaproteobacteria bacterium
CGCATTGGGAAGACCGCGCTCGCGGCCAAACTCCATTTCCACTTCAAGAAGTCGCGCCAGCAACGCGTTGGGCGGCAGCACGGTCTCGACTGACGCAATGCCGTTCACATACCAGGGGTCGTCGGAGATCGGCACCGGCGCGCTTCGATACCAACGCGAGCGCGCCGTGACAGCAATGCCGCTGGCGTCAATATGATCCAGCACGGCGGGCAACGTGCGTTCCGGCGGCCCGAATCGCCGGGACGGGAGGTTGGCTCCAAGGCCGATCAAAATCATGACAGTTGCAATACCTTGTGGCTGCAGGTGCTTGTCTCAAGAAGATCAAGCGCTTAGATATAAAGGTATTCAGCGCTCGCCGGTCAGCAAGACTGGCGGCGCACAGCTTATTCTCCGCATTTGTGTTTGCGGCATCATTTTTATGTCGAACGATATTTTACAGGATATGACACATGGCTTCTTTTGAACGCGAACGTTTTGCGTTTTTTATTGATGGTTCCAACATGTTTGCCGCTGCGAAAGCACTTGGCTTCGATATTGATTACAAGCGCTTGCTCGACCTGTTTTCGGATGAAGGAAAATTGGTGCGGGCGCTGTATTACACGGCCCTGATCGAAGACCAGGAATTTTCGCCTATCCGCCCCTTGGTCGACTGGCTCGACTACAATGGCTACACGCTGGTGACCAAGCCAGCCAAAGAGTTTACCGACGCGCAGGGTCGGCGCAAAATCAAGGGCAATATGGACATTGAACTGGCGGTTGACGTGCTTGAAATGGCGCCGTTCATTGATCATGCATTTCTATTTTCCGGCGATGGCGATTTTCGCCCACTCATCGAGGCCGTCCAGAAAAAAGGCGTGCGGGTGACGGTGGTGAGTACGGTGCGCTCGCGACCGCCCATGGCTGCCGACGAATTGCGCCGCCAGGCCGACCGGTTCATCGACCTTCAGGACCTTTTCGATCAGATCGGCCGCAGCCCAAAACGCCGCGAGCCTCAGGCGGCAACGGAAGATAGCGAGCAGGTCAGAGGCAACGATCAGGCTCACCAACTGACCGAAGACAATTTCGACGACGGTGATGGCAATCAATCAACATCAACCGGCGACACAACATGAAACAGACGCCGGCCGAGCCTGAAGAACCGGGCCGAGATTGCGATATTTGCCCGCGCCTGGTCGAGTTTCGCCACCAGAACCGCGAGCTCTACCCCGACTGGCACAATGCCCCGGTTGCCAGCTTTGGCACATCATCGGCGCAGTTGCTAATCATCGGCCTCGCCCCAGGACTACGCGGCGCCAATCGCACGGCGCGCCCGTTCACTGGTGATTACGCCGGCGACTTGCTGTATCCCACGTTGCTAAAATTCGGCTTCGCCCAAGGCACTTTCGATGCCCGGCCTGATGACGGTCTGGAACTCGTCAATTGCCGCATTACCAATGCCGTGCGCTGTGTGCCACCCCAAAATAAGCCGACGGGCAGCGAAGTCAGAGCGTGTCTGGATTTCCTGACTCAGGAGGTTGCTGCAATGCCCCGGCTGCGCATCATGCTGTGCCTAGGCACATTGGCGCATAATGCGACACTTCGGCTGCTGGGCGAAAAACAGAGCGCCTACAAATTCGGCCATGCGGCCAAGCACGCGCTGCCCGACGGGCGCCTGCTGATCGATAGCTATCACTGCTCGCGCTACAACACGAATACCGGCCGACTAACCGAGCCGATGTTTCATGCCGTGTTCAAGAAAGTGCGCGAACTTCTCTAATCCGTAGTGCCGTTCAGACACTTAATCGTCGGATCTTACCAGCCTGGCCTTCTGGCGTTGCCAGTCGCGGGATTTTTCGGTCTGCCGCTTGTCGTATTTGCGTTTACCGGTCGCTACGGCGAGTTCAACCTTGGCCCGCCCACCCTCATTAAAATAGAACGAGAGCGGCACGAGAGTCGTGCCGCCGCGTTTAATTGTACCGATGAGCTTTGCAATCTCGCGGCGCCGCAAAAGTAATTTTCGGGGGCGCCGAGGCTCGTGGTTCTGTTGGTTGCCCGCCTCATACTCACTGATGTGAGCATGGACCATAAACAACTCCCCACCGCGATCGACGACATAGGCATCACCGATGTTTGCCCGACCGGCGCGGAGCGATTTGACCTCTGTGCCCAGAAGCACGAGCCCAGCCTCATAGACATCATCTATGAAGTAGTCGTGCCGCGCCTTGCGGTTGACGGCCACCATTTTGCGACCATCCGGAGCTGCCTTGACCATAATTACCTCAGTCCCGGGCTGCGTGCTGTCAGCCGAGCAGGCCGACGGCGGTCAACATCGATTTGATCCCCGCCGCATTGGCCCCGCTCGGCGAGCAAAGCGGCAGACGCATCTCATCGCTGCACTTGCCCATCAGCGACATCGCATACTTGACCGGCATAGGGTTGCTCTCGACAAAGAGCCCATCATGCAGCGGCATCAAAGCAACGTGGAGGTCCAGCGCGCGGGCTGCGTCACCAGCCTTCCACGCAGCAAAAAACTCGGCGCACATCCGCGGTGCAATATTGGCCGTCACCGAAATACACCC
>JABJCZ010000368.1 GCA_018668475.1 Alphaproteobacteria bacterium
CAGCGCGCGGCCTTCGATCGCCGTGCCAGGTAGGGCGTTTGTATCTGCCATCAGGGCGCCATCGGCTGCAAACAGCCGCACCCGAAGGTCGGTCGGCACATTGAGACGCTGCAATAGCGTGACGGTCCTGGTTACGTCGAGGCCGGATGAGCCCGCGCCATCGTTCCGCTCGGCATCCCCGGCCAGCGCGCTTGCGATCAGCTGACCTTCCCGCATCAAGCCGTCAGTCTTGGTTGTCAGTAGCTCGTCCTGGTAGCGGTCGAGATAGAGGAAACCGCCAGCCAGAATTGCGAGCGCGAGCACATTGATTGCGAGCACTCTGGCGGTTAGCGAACCGATGAAGCGTCGCTTCGCCGGGCGGCCGGAGGCTATTTGCGTGCGCGCCCCCGTGTTATCGCTCTCTTTAGCCTTCGATGAACCGATAGCCGACCCCGTAGAGCGTTTCGATCTGCGAGAACTCCGGGTCAATCGCACGGAATTTTCTGCGAATGCGTTTGATGTGGCTGTCGATAGTTCGGTCGTCGACAAATGTATCGTTGTCGTATCCGGCATCCAGCAGTTGGTCGCGGCTTTTGACGTGGCCGGGCCGGCGAACCAACGCCTCAAGCAGCAGAAATTCGGTTACGGTCAGGGTCACGGGCGCCTTACCCCACGTGCAGAGGTGCTGCACCGGGTCGAGCGTCAGGTTGCCGCGTTCGAGCACTGCACTGGTTTCGCTTTCGCCGATTGGTGATATGGCGGCCTTGTTGCGCCGGAGGACCGTGCGGGCGCGCTCAATCAATAAACTCAGTGAAAATGGCTTGGTGATATAGTCATCGGCGCCTTCTTTCAAGCCGCTGAGTTCATCGGATTCCTGATCTTTCGACGTAAGGAAGATGACCGGCATCTTGCTCTGCCGCCGTAATCGACGAAGCAGCTCCATGCCGTCAAGCCGCGGCATCTTGATATCGAGGATTGCCAGATCCGGCGGATAGTCCAACAGATCACGCAGGCCGAGCTGCGCGTCACTATGCTGGCGCACAGAGAAGCCCTCGGCTTCAAGTGCCATCGATACAGACGCCAGAATGTTCCGGTCGTCATCAACCAGTGTAATTGTCTGAACCACGTTCACCTCGCCATATAGCTTATCGATGTGACGATAATCTGGCCGGATTAGGGCGAATTTACGGCGAAATTGCGCCGACCGCCAGCGGCGCGAGCTAAATTCTCCGGCCTGGTCGGCGTGAAATGATGCTGAAGCGCACACCCAATGACACGGAGGCGGCGAAAGCACCCACCAGAACAGCCCACATGAGGCCGTTGGCGCCGGCACCGCCAGGGAAGGCAAGGGCCCAGCCGATCGGAACCGACAGGCCCCACCATGCAAGCAATTGCAATGCCGACGGAAACCAGACGTCGCCACTGCCGCGCAGGCATCCCATCAGCACTGCCTGCACGCCGTCAAATACCAGCACGAAGCCGGTAATGGCGATCAATGCCGCCGCGACAGGAATAACGGCCGGGTCGTCACTGTAAATACTGGCCAGGGCATCGCCGAAGCCCATATAGGGCCCCATGATGCACAGCATGATGACGACAATAATGAGCACGCCGGTCCAACCTGCCCGGCTGACATCAATTGCATTGCCGCGTCCAATGGCGTTACCAACCCGCACGGTGGCGGCACTTGATGTGCCGATGGCACACATGAACGCGAGGCCGATCAGGTTGAAGGCGATTTGATAGCCGGCCAAGGGGACGGTCCCAAGCCAGCCGGCGAACATGGTCAATGCACTAAACGCGGCGACTTCCAGCCCACGTGCGAGGCCCAGCGGATAGCCGATCCGCCGATGTTTGCGAGCGAGCGCCAGTGCGCTCTCAATGGGGCCACGAATGCCAAATTTGTGACCGTCTGGCAGCCATAAAACATAAGCGATCAGTGCTGCGAGCATGACCCAGCGTACAACCGATGTGGTTATCGCGGCCCCTTCCGCTCCCATGGCCGGCGCCCCGAGATGGCCAAAAATGAAGACCCAGTTCAAGAATGCGTTCAGCAGTACCGCGCCGAACATCATGATCATGCCCGGCAGGGGACGGCCCAGCCCCTCCAGAAAAAATCCGGTGGTCGCCCACATCATGAAGGCGGGAAAGCCCCACGAGATCCATTGCAACACACCGGCGCCGCCGGCGGCGAGTTCAGGTGTCTGCCCGACCGCCAGCAATATCGGCTCACCAAACAAACACAGAATCCCCATCAAAACGCCAAACACGGTGCCCTGCACCATGCCCACCCGCCAGATATGCCCACTGGTTCGTTCGTCACCAGCGCCAACGGCCTGGGCCACCATGATGACGGTGCCCTGGGTCAATCCAACACCGACCAGGATCAAGATAATTTGCAGCGCGTTGGCCGCCGCGTAATGTGCCAATGAGTTAGTGCCGTAGTGGCCGACCATGGCAGTATCCACGGCGACCATGATCAACAGGCCCGCCCGTGCGATGATCATCGGGACGGCCAGTTTCAGCGTTTGACGCAAATGGGTGGCGAAGGTCAGGGCCGCGCCCGCAGCATCGCGGGGCGACTGAGGCGCCGATAAAATTGAGGTCATGGGCCTGGACAATACCGCAACTCGGTCGAAATAGGATGCGCTATTGCGGCCATCGCCACCAATTTGCTGGAGAGCTTCATGACAGATGATGAAAGCCGGAACGCAGCTGGCGACGCGGGGGCAGTCGCGCGCGGGCTGGTGCGTGGCGCCGCTACCGTGTCGCTTGGCACATTGTTGCCGCTGGATGCTGCAAAGGCCGGGGCCGGTAAGTCGGCTGGATGGCCGTTTGCATCACTTGTGCTCGTTGCCACTGACCACGATGGTGCGCCGCTACTTTTGCTGTCGTCGCTGGCGGAGCACACGCGTGCGCTTGCCGAAGATTCGCGCTGTACATTGTTGTTCGATGGCACATTTGGCCAGGAAGACCCGCTGACCGGCGCACGGCTGAGCCTTCTGGGCCGGGCCGAGCGCAGCACGGACCCAGTCCACAAGGCCCGCTTTCTTTCGCGCCACCGGTCCGCGCGGCAATATGTCGACTTTGGCGACTTCTCCATGTTTGTGGTTCGGGCGGAACGAGCCCATCTGGTTGCCGGGTTTGGGCAGATTGCCTGGCTCGAGCAGACGGCGCTGGCGCCCGGCGGCGCAGTAGGTGCGCGGCGGGCCGACGGGGATCTGCGCGAGGCAGAGCCCCGCATCGTTGCTCATATGAATGCTGACCATGCTGACGCCCTAGATTCCTGTGCGGCGCGTCTACTTGGCCTCGCGGGAGAAGGGTGGGAAATGATCGGCATCGACCCCGAAGGTTTTGATCTCTGGCGAGCCGGTCAGATTGCCCGGCTGGCTTTCGAGTCGCCGGTTTTCGATGCGGCGGATGCCCGTGGTGCACTAGTCGATCTGGCAAATAAGGCGCGGAATCAGCCAACGTAAGATTTTCGTGCTGGCGACGCTTGAAACGTGCCGAGCATGGGTGTTGAATACGGTTCAGGTTGGTCCGGACGAATGTCGATTTCGCGGCGCTCTTTTTGATCACACACAAGACTATTTCAGTTTCCCTAAACAGTTGTTGCGCGCAGGAGAGCAGGACCCGGTCCTATGGAAAATATCGGCCCCTTCATCAGCCCACATGGGCTGTCGGACATTGGTCTGACCAACATCCCCGTCGTTTACTGGAACCTGCCGACGCCGGCCTTGTACGAAGCGGCAATCCGCAACGGCGAGGCCGAAATCTCCCGCGGCGGTGCGTTGACCGCGCTCACCGGCGAGCACACCGGGCGATCCCCGAATGACAAGTTTGTGGTGCGTGATGCGACGACAGACAAAGAGATTGACTGGGGCAAAGTAAACCGGCCCTTCAAGTCCGAGGCATTTGAGCTCTTGATGGGCGAAATGATGGCCTACCTCCAGGGTCGCGAGCTTTATGTTCAGGATTGTTTCGCCGGTGCGGCTGCGGATCACCAACTTTCGATCCGCGTGGTCTCGGAATACGCTTGGCACAACCTGTTTGCCCG
This sequence comes from Alphaproteobacteria bacterium, assembly GCA_018668475.1. Classification (GTDB taxonomy): domain Bacteria; phylum Pseudomonadota; class Alphaproteobacteria; order UBA828; family UBA828; genus JABJCZ01. The sequence continues at coordinate 4,037 of JABJCZ010000368.1, forward strand.
CAACCTCTTCATTACGCCGTCACTTGATGAGCTCGCTGGCCACAAGCCCGAGTTCACTATTGTCCAGGCGCCGGGCTTCAAGGCGGACCCGGCCCGCCACGGAACCAATTCGTCGACCTGTATCCTGGTTGATTTTGCCCGTCGTCTGGTGTTGATCGGCGGCACGTCCTATGCCGGAGAATGCAAGAAATCAGTATTCGCTATTCTCAACTATTTGCTGCCACCGCGTGACGTATTGCCGATGCACTGCTCAGTCAATGTTGGGCCCGCCGGTGATGCGGCAGTCTTTTTCGGCTTGTCCGGCACTGGGAAAACCACGCTATCGGCTGATCCGCACCGAACATTGATCGGCGACGATGAACACGGTTGGTCGACCACCGGCCTGTTCAATTTTGAGGGCGGCTGCTACGCGAAAGTGATCCGTCTATCAGCTGAGGCCGAGCCCGAAATCTACGCGACCACCAGCATGTTCGGCACCGTGCTGGAAAATGTGGTGGTGGATCCCGATACCCGGGCACTCGACCTTGATGACGCGACCCATACTGAAAACACGCGCGGCGCCTATCCGCTTTCCTTCATTCCCAACGCGAGTGAGACCGGCGTTGCCGGCCATCCCAAAAACATCATCATGCTGACGGCAGACGCCTTTGGCGTGCTGCCGCCCATTGCCCGGCTGACGCCCGAGCAGGCGATGTATCACTTTCTGTCCGGCTATACCGCCAAGGTAGCGGGCACCGAGAAAGGCCTCGGCTCTGAGCCACAGGCAACGTTCTCCGCATGCTTCGGCGCGCCCTTCATGCCGCGGCATCCTTCGGTCTATGCCGAAATGTTGCGCCGGCGAATTGCTGAAACCGGGGCGACCTGCTGGCTGGTCAATACTGGCTGGACCGGCGGGCCCTACGGCGTTGGCGAGCGTATGAGCATCAGCCATACCCGCGCACTATTGCGTGGCGCCCTTGATGGCACGCTTGTGAGCGGCGACATGAGCCAGGATCCACAGTTTGGATTTGATGTGCCGACTGCCTGCCCCGGCGTGCCTGAGGGTGTGCTCAACCCGCGCAGCACCTGGGCGGATCCGGCGGCCTATGATGCGCAGGCGAAAGACCTGGTCGGGCGCTTCCACGCTAATTTTGAACAGTTCGCCGCCCATGTTGGTGACGATGTGCTCAATGCTGCACCGCAAGGCGCCTGAAAATACTCTGTACCGAATAAAG
>JABJCZ010000454.1 GCA_018668475.1 Alphaproteobacteria bacterium
CAACTATTGGCCTTAAAGATTTAATAATAGTCGATACACCCGATGCAACATTAATTGCTAATAGAAATAACTTGGATGCAGTTAAAAACATAGTTGCTAAATTAAAGAATGAAAAAAGAATAGAATCTGGGTCCCATAGAAAGGTATACAGACCATGGGGCTGGTATGACACAATTGAAATTGGAGATTTTTTTCAAGTAAAAAAGCTATACGTTAAACCTGGAGCAAAGTTATCACTTCAATTGCATCATAAAAGAGCTGAGCATTGGGTTGTAGTTAAAGGAACCGCTACCGTAATCAACAATGATAATAAATATACTCTTGATGAAGGCGAGTCTACCTATATCTCTTTAGGTGCTAAGCATTCTCTAGAGAATATGACTACATCTCCTTTAGAAGTGATTGAGGTCCAAAGTGGAACTTATCTTGGAGAAGATGATATTGTTCGTTTTGAAGATATATACGACAGAATTAAGAAGTAAAATATTGTTCTTGGTAACAAGAATCTCACTTTGTTTTAAAATTTTGATTCTAATGATTTTTGAGGTAAAAATATGAAAAATAGAAAAGTCGCTCTGATAACAGGGGTAACAGGACAAGATGGGGCTTATTTATCTGAATTGTTGTTGGATAAGGGATACGAAGTTCATGGTATCAAAAGAAGGTCTTCATCATTTAATACTGATCGTATAGATCACTTATATAGAGAACCTCAAGAGCTGGATAAAAGGTTTGTGCTTCATCATGGCGATCTCTCAGACTCTATTAATCTTGTAAGCATTGTTCAGGATATCCAGCCAGATGAGATCTATAATCTCGGGGCTCAATCTCACGTAGCAGTATCATTTGAGACACCAGAATATACAGCAAATACTGTTGGCTTGGGTGCTCTTCGAATGCTTGAAGCTATTCGAATTTCTGGCCTAAGTGATAAAACTCGCTTTTATCAAGCCTCAACTTCAGAGCTATATGGCGAAGTTCAAGAAGTGCCACAAAGAGAAACTACCCCATTTTATCCCCGCTCACCATATGCAGCAGCAAAACTATATGCCTATTGGATTACAGTTAACTATCGTGAAGCATATGGAATATATGCGTGCAATGGTATATTGTTTAATCATGAATCTCCTGTTCGAGGTGAAACTTTTGTAACTAGAAAAATTACAAGAGCATTATCTCGAATCTTTTTAGGTTTGCAGGACACTCTTTACCTTGGAAATTTGAATGCATTGCGAGATTGGGGGCATGCTAAGGACTATGTTGAAGCTCAGTGGTTGATGCTTCAACAGGATGAGCCTGATGATTTTTGTATTGCAACTGGCTTACAATATACAGTTCGAGACTTTGTAAATTTTTCTTGGGGTTATTTGGGGAGAAGTCTAAGGTGGGAGGGAGATGGTGAAACTGAAAAAGGCTATGATTCAGATTCAGGCAACTTAATTGTCCAAGTTGATCCGAGATATTTTAGACCAACTGAGGTAGAAACTTTGTTAGGAGATTCTACTAAAGTTAGAAAAAAATTAGGCTGGAAACCAAAAATAACGCTTGAAGAATTAGTCCATGAAATGATGGAAAATGATATTCAACTCTCAAAGCGTGATTCATTAGTTAAAAAACATGGATATAAAATTTTTGATCACTACGAGTAAGTTTAATTGAATAAAAATGATAAAGTTTTTGTAGCTGGACACCTTGGTTTAGTTGGGTCCGCTATCGTAAGAAATCTCCATGCGCGAGGTTTCAAGAATATTATTACCCGTTCTCACAAGCAATTAGACCTAACTAATCAATATCTTGTAGAGCGTTTTTTTTCTCAGGAAAGCATTGACTATGTAATTCTTGCCGCAGCAAAAGTAGGCGGTATATACGCTAATAACAATTATCCGGCAGAATTTATTTATCAAAATATTATGATTGAAGCTAATGTTATTCATGCCTCTTACCTTAATAATGTAAAAAAACTCCTTTTTCTTGGTAGTACTTGTATATACCCTAAAGAAGTTAAACAACCAATGCAAGAAAGCGCATTATTAAGTAACTATC
>JABJCZ010000369.1 GCA_018668475.1 Alphaproteobacteria bacterium
CAGCGCGATCACCAGGCCAACCCCGAGCGAAATTAACATCACAGGGGTCGACATCTTGAGCATGGTCAAGATCGCATCCCGCCCAACATCAAGTACTTCGGGCGCATTCACAGCAGCGCCCCCCTAGATGGGCATTCGCAGGATGTCCTGGTAGGCCTGAACCACTCGGTCCCGCACGGCCACCACCGTCTGCATGGTAATTTCTGCGTTGGTTACAGCCGTCACCACCGAACCGATATCACCGGGGTTCGTGAGCGCCTGCATTGACACTGTCTCACCGGCTTTGGTCGCATTGACGGTTTGCGTCAAAGTGCTCTGAACCAAATTGGAGAAGTTGCCCTTGCCGGCAATTTCGGCCGCGCCGGCATCTCCAATCTTGGCGGTAGCTGTCGGCACCTGACGAACTGCGTAAGCGGCAGCGGCGCTTGCGGATGGAACCTTCATATCTGTTTCTTGCTCCTGTACTTGATCCTGTTCGGTCTCAAGTCGCTGAAATCAAATCGCTAAAATCAGGCCCCCGCCTGCCAGCAATCAACGTGCATTACTGTAGTAAAGCCACGGTACGCGACAACATGTCCTTGGCGATGCCGATGATACTGAGATTCGCCTGATAGCTCCGTTGCGCTTCACGCATATCGGTCATCTCAATCAGGGCATTGATATTTGGCATTCTGACGTAGCCTTGCTCGTCCGCACCGGGGTGCCCAGGGTCATATTTTCGCCCGAACGGTTTTTTGTCGTATATGACGCCATCGACCTCGAGCATTTTGACCCCCATTTCACGATCAAGGACGTTCGCAAACGTCACGATCTTGCGACGGTAGGGGTCAGAATCCGGCGAAGACGCCGTCGAATTGGCATTCGCAATATTTTCCGCGACCACGCGCATACGATGGCTCTGCGCTCGCATGCCAGATGCGGCAATATTCAATGTCTTGTTGAGATCAACCACTAGTCAATGCGCCTCCGCGCTTTAGCGACCGCCGATTCCGGCGTCGCGCCGATCATTTGGTGCCCAGCACCGTCTTGATCATGGTGACGTGCTTTTTGTAGAGATTTGTCGTGATCTGGTAATCGGTCGCGGTGTGGGCCGCTTTCATCAATTCTTTTTCGATAGCAACACCATTGCCACCCGGCTGGATCGATGTCGTTGCCTTGTCCACGCCAGAGCGAAACGCGTCGCGATTGGAGCCCCCAACGGCAAAATGCCCGGAACTCGTCGATGCCGCACTCAGGCGCTTCGAGCTGCCCCGCACCAGCGCGTCAAAGTCCAACGGCTCCAGATCACGCGGCACATAACCAGGTGTATCTGCGTTCGCGATGTTCTGGGCCAGCACTTCCTGGCGGCGGGTAAGCCAGGACATGCGCTGACCAAGTGCGCGAAAAAGAGGTATTTCGTTCAGGTCCATACTTTGCGGGCGTCCCTATCCGATACGATCACCAGATATTGGGTCCCGCGGCTTAACATTTCGTAAACCGTATTCGGCACTAGTACTGCCTTAAATTTAGGCCAAATTTAAAGCAATCGGTCAGTCAGCAAGGCCGTCTATCAAAAGGCTGCTTGGCGCACCTAAAACACCATGGACCGGGCCCGGGCACCGCGCTCAATCGCCGCAGCCGGCAGCCGGCCGACTTTCAGCGTGTAGCGCAACATTTCCAGAAGCCGCAATTCTTCCTGGGACAATTTGCCATCGGCGACGGCAACGTCACAGGCCAGTGCGTAAGCGGTCTCAACCAGTTTTTCCGGCAACGCCGCCTTTACGATCCCAAGAATAGTCTCAAGGCCTTCTTCATCACCGAGCATGGCGGCACAATCGGCGGCCGCATGGGGCAGCATGTCGATGTCATAGCTCCGGAACACCGGCAACCGCTGAACATCCTGGCCGATGATGAGGAGTTCGGCATCCGTCATGTCGCGATCTGCGGCAGAGACCAGCACCATGACGTAGATAAGTGCCGTGTGATGGCTGATAGCGCCCGAAGTATTCTCATGCTGGGACATTGGGTCTCTCCTCGATCCTGGTCACGTTTAGGTAGCTGAGCGACCATGATCAGTCGCTCCCGCGCTGCACAGATAGTCAGTTAGTCGCTCGTCAGCAAGGTCTTAAGAACTCTTCGGCAAAGTATCATGATGCCGCTTCGGGGAAAAACTCTGCCACTTCCCGCACCGCATCGTGCAAGCCGAGGCGATCCACCTGAACGCCAGGTGGAAATGCCCCGAGCAATCGCGTCGGCAAAGCGGAATCCATCATGACGAACATGCCTCGATCATCTGCCCGCCGAACCAGCCGACCATAGGCCTGTCGCAGCTTCATGCGGGTCAACAGTTCATCGTAAATCCGCCCGCCAAACGCTTTGCGCCGCGCCTTGTGCAAATAGCTTGCGCGCGGCCAGGGCACCCGGTCGAAGACAATCAGCCGCAAGCTTGAGCCCGGCACATCAACGCCGTCACGCATGGCGTCAGTACCCAGCAGGCAGGCATTGTGATCGGCCCGAAATATGTCCACCAGCGCCGAGTTATCCATCGCATCGACGTGCTGCGCCCAGAGTGGCAACCCCAGCGCATCCAACGGCTCGGCAATCATCCCATGGACCACCTGCAGCCGGCGAATGGCGGTAAACAGGCCAAGGGCGCCGCCACCAGAGGCCGCGAAAAGTTCGCGATACCCGGCGGCAACGGCCCGCATATCGGTGCGCCGAACGTCATTGACCACAAGCACGCGGGTCAGCCCGGCATGATCAAGGGGTGAAGGGACTGCCGCCCGCACCGCTGGCATCGACAAAAATCGTGCCCCAGTGCGTTGCTCTGCAGCTTGCCAGTCAGCCTCCTCATCACCAGTGGAATCACGCAGCGTCGCCGACGTGATCAGCGCCCCATGCGTGCCCGCCAGCACCAGCTCCGCAAACGGCTCGGTGGGATCAAGGTGATGTCGCCGCATGGAAACATCGAGGTCACGTCCGTCATGCCGGTCAATGGCAAGCCAGTCTACAAACGGCGGCAGCACGTCATCGCCATCTGTGGTGTCGCCAGTTTCGGATGCGCTAGCCTCCGCAATCGTCACAATACGCCGCAGCATCGCTCGCCAGGCGCCGACCTGCGCAACCGCCCGCCAGGCGAGCCCGCGCAATACGCCTTCAATGCGTTGGCGGGTCGCCGTTTCAAGATTAGCGGCCTGATCATCAAGCAAAGCGACAAGCTCTTCCGAGAGCATTGAGAGCGGTTGAGCCAGCGCCTTTAGCGCCGCTTCAAGCGCCTCGGCCGCGCCAATCAGCCCGTCTATCGGCGGGTCGACCGGCGTCTCCAGGTCATAAGGGCTGTCGGGCGTATCGCTCCGGGCCCGCACCTGCTGCCGCACTGTTGCCAAAAACATCTCGGTAGGACCATGGGGCTCACCGGTTGCCACCCGGTCCAGCCACCCTTCCGACGACAAGGCCCGGGCCGCCGCGAGTGCTTTTTTCAGGGCGGTGCTCGCGTGTTCGCGGTCAGCGACCAGGTCTTCGACACGGGACTGAAGCCCCTTGCCGCGCGCGCCCCGGCCACGTGCCTCAGACCCAAGCAGCCAGCGCCGTAGCTCGCGTGTTTCGCGGCCCGAAAGATGCGCGCTGAACGCACCATCGGCGGCATCAAATAGATGATGTCCTTCGTCGAACACGAGGCGGACAGGTCCGACCCGCGCATCATCCTCATTGCCTGTTACCGACTGACGCGCTGCTTGAGTCATCACCAGTGCATGATTGGCGATAACAATGTCAGCACGCCGCGCCTTGCGTTGGCTGGTCTCGATAAAACACCGCCGCCAGTGATTGCATGCTGAATAAATGCATTCACCGCGTCGGTCGGTCAGGCCACGGGTGCGGCCATAGCCGAGCAAATCCACCAACCAGGCAGGAAAATCCCCGCCGGTCATGTCACCATCTCGAGTGTGGCCGATCCACCTAGCCATAAGGCCAAGCCCGATCCGGTCCCCGGCTGCGACCACGCTGCGGGTTGTCGCCTCTTCCAGGTTCAGCAGGCACAGGTAATTTTCCCGCCCCTTGCGGACGACCGCTTTCTCGGCTTTGAGCGCCTTGGCCGGGTACAGTCGATCAAGCTCTTGATCGATCTGGCGCTGAAGATTGCGCGTATATGTTGAGATCCAGACGGCGCCATCGTTGCGCTCGGCCCACAGGCTCGCCGGTGCGATATAGCCGAGCGTCTTGCCAACCCCGGTGCCCGCCTCTGCCAGCACCACATGCGGCGCGTCTTCGTCCTCGCGCGGCGCAAAGGCCTGGCTCGCGGCGGAGGCGTAATCTGCCTGCTGGGGCCGAGGTTCTGCCGATGTGCCCAGCAACTCGCCCAATCGTGCCCGGGTCGCATCAGCACTGACGCCAAACTGATCAGTGGGCGGCTCAGGCGCCTGCTCCTGCCACTCCGGCAGATCGCTCCAAACAGCAAGTGGGCTGCCACCGGATTTTTTACCCTGGCCCTCGACCGGCATGTTTGGGTCATGGGTTGAGAAGGCGTGGGCCAATGCCTCGCCCCATGCCCAACCTGCTCTCGCCATCATCTCGATCAGGCCGGCCCCGCGTTCTCTTGCCGACGATGACTGGCCGGACGATGGAGCGACCGCCGCTTCACGCAATAAAGCCTCAGCCGCCGCCATCAGAGTTGAAGCATCATCCTCGCGCGTCTCGGGCGCCGCCAGTGACAATGCCTCAGCCAGCCCTCTCGGGGTCGGGATACAAAACGCCGCCGGCCGGACGAAGGCGAACAGCTCCAGCAGATCAAAGGATAAAAACGGCGCCACGCCGAGCCGGCGCGCAGTTGCCGGCATGTGGCAAACAAATGGGGCGGCATCTCCCAAAAGTGCGGCAACACCAGCGGCATCATGGTCCGACAGCTCACCATCAACTGACAGCCATGTCGCCCGCCCGTGGGCGGCGACGAGGGCCGGTTGATCAGGCACAATAAGAGAGGCCCTCGCGGGCGACGAATCGGCTGACATCTGCATCGGTGTAGTATAGCGGTTGACGGGCGTCTGCACCCCGGCGCATGTTGCGCCGCCACAATAAACTGCATGGTATGCTGCGACAAAACCCGGAGATTTCTAGGATGGAAAGTGCTGATCTGCGCGCCCTTGCGAGCGACGCCAGAGCATGGCCCTTCAAAGAGGCACAACGCCTTGCCACGCGCATCGCCAAAGCACCGCCTAAGAAAGGCTATGTGCTGCTTGAAACCGGATATGGGCCCTCAGGCCTGCCGCATATCGGCACCTTCGGCGAGGTCGCCCGGACGACCATGGTGCGGAACGCGTTTGCGCTGATCTCGGACGTGCCGACAAAGCTCTTTGCGTTTTCCGATGACATGGACGGGTTGCGCAAGGTGCCGGATAACCTGCCGCAGGCCGACATGGTGCGCGAGCACCTGGGCAAACCGCTTACGGCGATCCCCGACCCCTTCGGCACTCACGAAAGCTTCGGCCATCATATGAACGCCCGGTTGCGGGTATTTCTTGACGATTTTGGCTTCGACTACGACTTCG
>JABJCZ010000370.1 GCA_018668475.1 Alphaproteobacteria bacterium
AATACCACCTAGCGATCAGGGGTCAATGACCCTGAGACTGGCCCTGAGGCTGGCGCATCAAGTGTCTGTGAGTAGTTTCGGGCGAACCGGCTGCTAGGTGCGGGGCATGGGTCAAATTCGGTCGGGCCTGGGCCCTATTGTCGGGTCCGGTGCCGCGGCCAATGCCTCGAACATAGCCTCTGCACCATCAACGACACTGAACAGCTCGTGAGCCGAATCCGACGCAAATCCTTCGCCAATCACCTGATCAACCAGTTGCTCCAGTGGCGCCCAGTATTTGTCGTTGTCGACCACGATGACCGGTTTGTCGTGCAAGCCGATTTGTCGCCAGGTCAAAATCTCAAAAAACTCATCAAGTGTGCCCAGGCCGCCTGGCAACACGGCAAAAGCATCGGCGCGGTCGAACATGGCGGCTTTGCGTTCGTGCATGCTGTCGGTCAATATCAATTCACTCAAGCCGACGTGGCGAATTTCTGAATTTGCAAGATGCGTCGGGATAGCCCCGATCACCTTGCCGCCAGCGGTAAGTGCGGCGTCGGCGGCCACAGTCATCAGGCCGATCCCGCCACCGCCATACACCAAGGTCCAGCCGCGATTTGCCACGCCCGTGCCGACATCTACGGCAAGGGCGCGATGAGCCGGGTTAGTGCCTGCCTTGGACCCGCAATAAATACAGAGTGATTTGATCTGCGCCATTCACAGGTCATACCGGGATTCGTGAGACAGCACCAGCGGCGCCCGTCATCAAATTCGGCTGTCGGGCGACGGTAACGCAGAGTTCAATTCCTGCTCTTGATCCGCGATGGTAAAGTCACGCCAGGTTTGAACGGTTCAAAAGCGGAGGTAATGGCTGTGAAATCAATTCGGACATGGGTAACTCTGGGTGTGGCCGGGGCAGTGCTGGCTACCGGTGCAATGTTGATGGGTTCCAACGGCGCAACTGCGGCCGGGGCTGATAAGACTATCGCCTATCGCAAAATGGTAATGGGAGCCACCGGTGCGCATATCGGCGCGATCGCCAGTGTCGTGAAAGGTGAAACCGATTACGCCGCCCATGTGGGTGATCATGCCCGGGCCCTTGCCGGGCTCGCCCGGATGATGCCTGATATTTTCCCCGAGGGTTCAGGCGAAGGCGATACTAGGGCCAAGCCGGAAATTTGGACGGACTGGCCAGGTTTCACGGCTGCAGCCAAGGCGCTTGAAACTGCGGCTATGGACCTTGCAATGAAGGCCGACAGTGGTGATATGGCCGCAATTGGTGCCGGGTTGGGCGCCGTTGGCAAATCCTGTGGTGGGTGCCACAAGCCATTTCGTAAGCCAGCGAAATAGGCGGGTTCTGCCACGCATTTGCGCGTTGTTAACGCTCGCATCAGGCCACCCGGTGCAATGATCAAATTTCACCGGGTGGTGGTGCTTGGCGCATTTTTGCTGGGAATGAGCTTCGCTTCCGGGCTTTACGCCGGGGATTTTGATGGCGCGCCAGGTGTGAGCGCTATCGAGCGTGGTGAGTATTTACTCCGCGCCGGGGGTTGTCGCACCTGCCATACCGATCGCGCCGGGGGCGGTACGCCTCTGGCCGGTGGGCGTGCCCTCGAGTCGCCATATGGCGTATTTTATAGCCCCAACATCACGCCCGACCCAAAATTTGGTATTGGCACGTGGAGCGATGAAGACTTCATTGAAGCCATGCGTCATGGTCGCTCGCCCGAGGGCCGCACGTACTACCCGGCGTTTCCGTATACGGCCTACACCCGGCTCTCGGATCGGGATATTCTCGATATCAAAGCCTATCTGTTTTCGGTGGCCCCGGTTGCCGCTGAAAATAAGGAGCAGGACCTTCGCTTTCCGTTCTCGTGGCGATTTTCGCTATATCCTTGGCGTTTATTCTTTTTCAACGATGGCCCGATGGTACCGGATACTGCTCTGCCCTCGACCGTTGCGCGCGGCGCCTACCTCGTCAATGCGCTGGGCCACTGCGCCGAGTGTCATACACCGCGCAATCTGGTGGGTGGACTGAAGGCTGCGCGGCCGCTGGCCGGCACGCGATATGGTCCGGGCGGGGCGGTGGTGCCGAATATTACGCCGGATTCCGAGACCGGAATCGGTGAGTGGAGCGTTGCTGATCTTGTCTATTTTTTCCGGACCGGCCTGAAACCCGATGGTGATGATGTAACCGGCGAAATGCGAGAAGCTATCGATGACGGTTTACAACACCTCTCCAATGAGGATCTGGCGGCAATTGCGGCTTATCTGTTGCAGCTGGAACCGATCCACAATCCTGTTCGGCGCAAAGCGAAATCTGCGCCGGCGCAGAGCTACGATGAATGGTAGAGATATCAGCAGCCAGCGGAAGGTGACGCGCAGCTTACGGTGGTTCGCGCCCGTCGGTTCGTGTATCGTAAGGTAACAATTACGAATCGCGGCAACGCTCCGTGACCAGCAAAGTTCGCATTTCTATCGCATTGGCACTGGCGGCAATTATCGTCGGGGTGCTGCTGGGCGTCTTTTTGTCGGGCGGTGACGATGACCATGTCGTCGCGCCGGATGACAAGTCCAATGCCGAATCCGCCTCCGAATCGAGTGCAGAGCCTGCGACCGCCGCTACGGCTGACGAAACCTCAGGCGACGAAATCGAAAGCGCGGCGGCAACGGATGAGCCCA
>JABJCZ010000431.1 GCA_018668475.1 Alphaproteobacteria bacterium
ACTGGCGGCGTTATATCAGCCATTGTTGAGCCTGACCTTAGGGTCTAACGGTCTCGTTATCGTCATCATCAGGCAAAGCGACGGCCGACGCCCGTAGGTTCATATTTGCCAGAAGCGGTGTGGCGACATAGATCGATGAGTACGTACCCACCAAAACGCCCCAGATCATCGCGAAGCTAAAGTCCTTGATGACTTCACCACCGTAGAAATACAGGATCAACAGCGCAATTAGGGTTGTGATACTGGTCAACAATGTCCGCGACAGGGTGTCATTGAGACTCATATTGAGCACGTCTTCCAGCGGACGCACCTTGTATTTCCGTAAATTCTCTCGTACCCGGTCATAAACAACAACGGTATCGTTGATTGAATACCCGGCAATTGTCAGGATTGCCGCGATTGTAGAAAGGTTGAATTCCAAACCCAGTAGCGAAAACACCCCAATGGTGAGGATCACGTCATGCGCCAATGCGGCTACGGCGCCAACACCGAACTGCCACTCAAACCTAAACCAGATATACATCAGCATAGCAATGAGCGCTAAAACGACGGCTGTAATGCCTGCTTCTATCAGTTCCCCTGAGACTTTCGGGCCGACAAACTCGGTTCGACGATAATCAACGGTTGGACCCAAAATCTTTTTAACTTTGTCGACGGCGAGTTTCTGGCCAGGAGCCCCACCAGGCTGACTTTCGATCCGGATCAAAACATCGGTGTCGTTGCCAAAACGCTGAAGTTCAATTTCGCCGAGATTCAATGAACCAAGATTAGAACGAATACTCGAAAGATCGGCCGTTTGAGCAGTCCGTATTTCAAGCAAAATTCCGCCACGGAAATCGATGCCGAAATTAAGACCTTTGGTTACAAGTAAACCGAAGGAAGCCACGCATAAGACCAGAGACGTCAAAATGGCAATTTTTCGAAGCGCCAAAAAATTTATTTTGGTGCCAACGGGGATGAGATTGATAAGTTTCATATTCTTTTCCTTACCCCGATCACAACGGCAGTCTTTGTGGACGTCGTTTGCGTAAATAGAGAACCACCATCAAACGCGTTACCATTAACGCGGAGAACATGGATGTGCAGAGGCCAATCGCGAGCGTGACGGCAAATCCTTTTACGGGGCCCGAACCAAACATATAGAGGAGTAAGGCGGCAATGAAGGTCGTCAGGTTGGCATCGATAATCGTTGTCAGCGCCCGCGAATAGCCGGCATCTACGGATGATATTGGCGTGCGCCCGGCTCGTTGCTCTTCCCGTATTCGCTCAAACACCAGGACATTGGCATCAACCGCCATACCAATTGTCAGGACAATCCCGGCAATGCCAGGTAAAGTTAGTGTCGCTTGTAACAATGATAAAGCGGCAGCGATCAAAATCAGGTTTATCGCCAGCGCAACAATGGCCATGGCTCCAAACCCGCCATAGGCCAACAACATAAATATTGCGACGGCAATGAGACCAAAGATACTTGCAGTCTTTCCCGCTGCAATGGAATCAGCACCAAGGCTTGGACCAACGGAACGTTCTTAAATGATTGATAAGGGAACGGGTAGCGCGCCACTTCTAAGCAATAAAGCTAGATCACCAGCAGACTCGGTCGTGAAATTACCACTGATGATGCCGTTCCCACCAAGAATTGGTTCGCGAATAACCGGTGCGCTGATGACTTCCTTATCGAGAACAATGGCAAATGGTTTGTCGACATTGCGTCTGGTCGTATTGCCAAATCGACGGGCACCAACTGGATCAAAGCGGAAACTGACGACGGGTCTCCCCTGCTCCACTGTGGCCTGTGAATCGACAAGATTCTCACCACTCACCTCAACCCGTTTCTTGACCAAATAATAAATCTGCTTCATTTGTTTTGTTATGTCGAAAAATTCCAGAAATAACCTGTCTAAAATTAAGGCCTTTTGCTAATTTAAAATCTATATAAGAAGAGGCATTTAAGGCTAACTTCTTCTTTGTTCTTTCTCTTTTTAAAAAATGCACTAAAGGATGAACATTCTTTGTGGTTGATAACGTTAACCCACCAGAAGTAAGAG
>JABJCZ010000039.1 GCA_018668475.1 Alphaproteobacteria bacterium
AACACCCGCTCCAACAATCTGAATTGGATGCTGGTCGAAACCCGCGCGGAGTAGCCTCTTTTGGCTATGACAGGTTGGCGCACCCAGGCGGCAGGCCTGATCGCCGCAATCCTGCTAGGTGCAGTGGCGGCATGTGCGCCGACGCGCGAGACACCACCCCCCGTTGACGAGCTACCCCGGTTTCAATTGAGCCTGGCAACGTTTGACTCGTTGCCTGGCTGGATGGTCGACCATCAAGGCGATGCATTGGTGGCGTTTATGCGCTCCTGCAGTGTGCTGTTGCGTAAGCGGGCCGATCAATCAATCGGCGGCGCTGTCGACAGCGTCGCTGGCGATTGGCGGGACCCGTGCGAAGCTGCGACGGCCATTGATCCGCGAAATCATCGTGCGGCACGACATTACTTCGAAGACTGGTTCCAACCTTGGATTGTCACAGACGGCACCAGTGGGACTGGCCTATTTACAGGATATTTCGAGCCCGAGCTTGACGGGTCATTGGTGCAGGGCGGGGCATATCAGGTGCCGATCTACCGACGGCCTGATGATCTGGTCACAGTGGATCTCGGGGGTTTTCGCGATGACCTTGCCGGCACGCGCATCGCTGGGCGGGTCAATGGCACCAAACTTGTGCCCTATTTTACCCGCACGGATATCGACGCCGGGGCGCTCGATGGGTCTGATGTTGAACTCGCCTGGGTTGACGACGCGGTGGATGCATTTTTTCTACAGATCCAGGGTTCTGGCCGCATTCGCTTGCCTGATGGCAGTTATCGTCGCGCCGGATATGCTGCGGCCAATGGGCACCTCTATTACGCCATCGGGCGCACTTTGATCGCCAGTGGCGAAGTCACACGCGAGGATATGTCGATGCAGGCAATTCGCCGATGGTTGGACACCAACCCAGCCAAGGCGCAGTCGCTGATGCAGGAAAACGCATCCTTCATATTTTTTCGCTGGGTCGACGGGCTTGATGCATCGCTTGGACCGGTGGGTGCGCAGAATATTCCGCTGAGCGCCGGGCGCTCGCTTGCGGTAGATCGCAAATATCTGGCGCTCGGTCTTCCGCTTTGGCTTGAGACCGAATTACCTGGGGTCGATGGCAACCCGCCCACGCCGACCCGGCGCCTGGTGATCGCGCAGGATACGGGCGGCGCCATAAAAGGCGTGGTGAGGGGCGATCTGTTCATCGGTACTGGCGACGCTCCTGGTGAGATCGCGGGCCGCATGCAAGAGCAGGGTCGCTACTGGGTCTTGCTGCCGCGCCCCCGCCTCTGATTTCGCAAATGATTGGCTTAAGGTTGTCTCGACGTGCGGCGGGCACTCCACTAATGTCGCCGGGCTTGCGCGGGAGAAAATAATGTCAAAAGAAACGCCACAGGTCGGGTTGTTCGTAACCTGTCTGGTTGACTTGTTCCGACCAACAGTCGGGTTTGCGGCGGTCAAACTGCTGGAAGATGCTGGCTGCAATGTCGAGGTTCCGCCGACGCAGACATGCTGTGGGCAGCCGGCCTTCAATGCAGGTGATCGGCCATCGACAGTTGATATCGCCAAAAGCGTCGTCACGGCTTTTGAGTCCTTCGAGTATGTCGTCGCGCCTTCGGGTTCATGCGCCGGTATGTTGAAAAAGCATTATCCGACTTTATTTGAGGATGAGCCGGTTTGGGCGGCGCGCGCGGAGAAACTTGCTGCGAAATGTTTTGAGCTCGTGTCGTTCCTGTCAGATGTGCTCAAGGTCGAGACGGTCAGCGCGAGTCATGATGGCAGTGTGACCTATCACGATTCCTGCGCCGGTCTGCGCGAGCTCGACGTCCATGATCAGCCCCGCCAGTTGCTTGCCAGCGTGACCGGGCTCGATGTGATCGAACATGATACGGCCAACGTCTGCTGCGGGTTCGGCGGTACTTTCTGTGTCAAATATCCGGAAATCTCGACGCGCATGGTTTCGGATAAAACCGCAGCCATCGTTGCGACCGGTGCGACGACTGTCTTGGCGGGTGACATGGGGTGCCTGTTGAATATCGCTGGCCGCATGTCGCGCGAAGGCCACGATGTTTCGGTGCGCCACGTCGCGGAGGTTTTGGCGGATATGTCGGATCGCCCGGCCATCGGTGCGCCGGCCGACCGGCGATCCTGAGGCGTCGCGGAGCAAGCCGGTATGGAACCCAAGAGCCTTCAGTTTCATGACAATGTTGCGGCAGCACTCAAGGACGCGCCGCTTCAGCAATCGCTGTCGCGATTTCAGACCGGCTTTACTGTTAAGCGTGCAGAGGCCAAGGCATTGCTGCCCGAGTTTGAAGCGTTGCGTGATGAATCAGTCGCAATCAAGAACCACGCCCTCGCCAACCTTGACCATTATCTACTGAAGTTTGAAGAGGCAGTGGTGGCGTCGGGTGGCGTCGTTCATTGGTGCGCCGATGGTGCAGCAGCTCGTGAAACTGTTTTGCGTATTTTTCGTGAAGACGATGTGAAGTCTGCAACCAAAAGCAAATCCATGATCAGCGAGGAAATCGGCCTCAATGAATTCCTCGAGGACAACGGAATCGAACCGATTGAAACTGATCTCGGCGAGTACATTATTCAACTCGCCGGTGAAACACCGAGTCATGTGATTGCACCTGCCGTGCACAAGACCCGTGAAGAGGTCTCTGATCTTTTTTATGAGCACCACCAGAAATATGGCGTCACGAAACGGCACGAAGACGTGCCAGAGCTGGTGGACGAAGCGCGCCAGTTGTTACGCCGGCGTTTTCAGGCAGCTGACGCCGGCATTACCGGCGCCAACTTCTTGATTGCTGAGACCGGCTCGGTGGTCGTTGTCACCAATGAAGGAAATGCCGATTTAACCGAAGTTCTGCCACGCACCCATGTTGTTCTGGCGACGATCGAAAAAGTCGTACCGACCATTGCAGATGCCTCCACCATTTTGCGGGTGTTGGCGCGCACAGCGACGGGTCAGGAGTATTCGACCTACACTACGTTTGCCACCGGCCCGCGTCGCGCTGACGATGTGGACGGCCCGGCCAAGTTTCATGTCATTCTGCTTGATGGCGGGCGAAGCGAGCTGCTTGGCAGTGAGTTCAAGGACATCCTGCGTTGCATCAAATGCGGCGCCTGCATGAACCATTGCCCGGTCTATGGGTCGATCGGTGGCCACGCTTATGGCTGGGTCTACCCCGGCCCGCTCGGGGCTGTGCTCAACCCAGGCCTGATCGGCATTGATGAGGCGCGGCATCTTCCTGGCGCCTCCACATTTTGTGGTCGCTGCGAGTCGGTTTGTCCCATGCGTATCCCGCTGCCGGATCTCATGCGGCGCTGGCGCGAGCGGGCAAAAGAACAGCGCCTGGCAGGCTGGCGGGAGCGGCGCGGGCTTGCGGCTTGGTCATTTATTGCACGACGGCCCGGGCTATATCGCCCAATGAGCCGCGTTGCCGCGCGGATGTTACGTGGCTGGAGCAGGGGGCGCGGTCGCCTGGCGTCATTCCCCGGCGCATCGGGGTGGACAAACGGGCGTGATATGCCAGCACCTGAAGGCGGCACCTTCATGGCCCAATGGGCTGCAAACCGGGACGCAAGCCGACCGGCATCGGGGGGACGTCCGTAATGGCAACTTCACATACTTTTCGGGCGAACTCCCGCGGTGCTCTGGACAATGCCCAGCTCCAGCGGGCGCTTGGCAACATGCATCGCGACTTTGTGGATTCCCGCGGTCGGGCAGTTGGTGAAATGCCTGAATACGATGCGCTCAAGGCAGATGCCCGGGCGATGAAGGATCACGTTCTTGCCAACCTGGATTTCTACCTTGAACGGTTTGCAAGTGCCTGCGAGCAAAGTGGCGGCCATGTTCACTGGGCGCAAGATGCAGCGGATGCGCGCCGGATTATTCTCGATATCTGCAAATCCAAGGGCGCGCGGACGGTCACCAAAAGCAAGTCGATGATCGGCGAGGAAATCGCGATTAATCCGTATCTCGAGCAGGGCGGTCTTGTACCCATAGAGACCGATCTTGGCGAATACATTATCCAGCTGGCCGACGAACCGCCTAGCCATATCACCGCGCCCGCCATCCACAAATCCAAGGAAGATGTGGCCGAGCTGTTTCTCGAGCACCATGGCGTCTACGGTAAGACCCGGCGGCTGACCGAAATTGGCGAAATGTGCGATGAAGCGCGGGAAGTCATGCGCAGTAAATTTATTGCGGCCGATGTTGGTCTGACCGGAGCCAATTTTATTGTGGCCGAGACCGGCGCAACCGCAATTGCTACAAATGAGGGCAATGGCGACCTCACACAAATATTGCCCAAGACGCACATCGTGCTGGCGAGTATCGATAAGGTCGTGCCGACCGCTGAAGACGGGCTGACCCTGTTGCGCCTGCTTGCACGGACCGCCTCGGGCCTGGAGCTGACCACCTACAACACGTTCTCAACCGGCCCGCGCCGTGATGGCGATGCCGATGGGCCCGAAGAGTTCCACGTCGTGCTGTTGGATAACGGTCGATCCGAAATGATGGCGGGGCCATTGCGTGAGATGCTGCGCTGCATCCGCTGTGGCGCATGCCTGAACCATTGTCCCGTATACAAAGCAACGGGCGGCCACGCTTATGGCTGGGTGTATCCCGGCCCTATGGGCGCTGTATTAACGCCGGCGCTCATTGGGTTGGAGAAGTCTGCACCGCTGCCTAACGCTTCAACATTTTGTGGTCGGTGCGAAGCGGTGTGTCCGATGGGTATTCCGCTGCCAAGCTTGATGCGGCATTGGCGCGAGCGCGAGTTTTCCGAACACCGCCAGTCGATGAACGCCCGTAACGGGCTTCGGGCGTGGTCGTGGCTGGCGCGCAGGCCAAAGATGTACCGGTGGGCGGTGCGTTTTGGCGGGCGTGTGTTGAGACATCGCGCTGGGCGCGCCGGGCGGCTCAACCGAATCCCGCTTGCTTCGGGGTGGACGGCGGCGCGTGATATGCCGTCGCCTGAAGGGCCAACTTTTATGGATCAGTGGAAAAAAGGAACACGCGCATGAGCTCAAATAGTGAGTCCGCTCGTGATGGCATCATTGGCGCGGTTCGTCGCTCGCTCGGCCGTGGCGCGCTAGGCGCAGAGTCAGAGGACGAGCTCGAAAAGCGATTGCGCACGCCCGATGCGAATACGATTCCCGCCCGCAGCAACGTGAGCCACGCTGAACAGGTGGACATGTTTACGCGCTATGCGGAAGGCGTCAGTGCCACAGTTTCAAGGGTTTCGCGGGCTGCGGAAGTGCCGGCAGCGGTGTCCGATTATCTGGCCGAGCATAATCTGCCAAGCGATGTCGTCATGGCACCGGATGAGGCGCTTGATGCCTATCCCTGGGGTGAGCGGCCCATGCTCGGCATTCGTCGCGGTCGGGCGGAAGATGCCGACGCCGTCTCGGTCACTGGCGCCGAATTTGGTTTTGCCGAGACCGGCACCCTGATGATGACGTCGGGTGCGCACCACCCCAGCACGCTTAATTTCATGCCCGATACCCACGTTGTCATTTTGCCAGCGAACCGCATTGTTGGCGCTTATGAAGAAGGTTGGCAGGCTTTGCGCGAACGTACAGATGCTGATGGAACGTTCATGCCGCGCACCGTTAATATGATCACAGGGCCGTCGCGCACGGGTGATATCGAGCAGCGCATGCAGCTTGGCGCGCACGGCCCACGGCGCCTCCATATTGTGATTGTCGACGAGGCCTGAGGGCCGTCTGGCGTGGTATCCCGTGGCGACAAAGGGCGCACCGGTCGTTTAAGCCGGCGTAAGCTCGACCAGGATGAAGCCGCATTATGGCGCGAAGTAACCGGCGACATAGACCCGCTCAATATCATCCGTGACCCGGTTGAGCGGGATCCGCCAGATCAATCTGTATCATCGCCTAACGGCAAAAAACGCAAAGTTGCGCGTGTTGCCGCACCGGGGCCGGTCATCCAGCCGCCCGCCCCTCGTCTGCGCCCGATGCCGGAGCTCGCACCCGGTCAGGCCGCCGGGCTGGATCGTCGCGCTGCCATGCGTTTGCGGCGCGGCCAGATGCGCCCCGAAGCCCGACTTGATCTGCATGGGCATACTCAGGCTGAAGCCCATGCCGCTTTGAACGATTTCATCCTCGGGTCCAAGGGTTCCGAGCGGCGCTGCGTGCTGGTTATCACCGGCAAGGGATCGGCGCGGGGCTCTGATGGCGTGCTGCGACGCATGGTGCCGCGCTGGATCAACCAGCCCAATCTGCGCGCCCATGTGCTGGCGTTCGAGCCCGCCCAGCCGCGCGATGGTGGCGACGGCGCCTTTTACATGCTGCTCCGTCGGCGCCGACCGGCGGGTTGATCATGGCCGGGTTGATCAGGCGGTGGGCCAGGGCCATCAAGCGCAAGGCGGACGCGCTCAAGATCGAACTTCATGCCATGGCGCTCGCCTTCACGGATCGGCGCACACCGTGGTACGTGAAGGTTTTGCTGGTTGCGCTGTTCCTTTATGCCGCTTCGCCGATTGACCTGATTCCTGATTTCATTCCGGTGCTGGGCATGCTTGATGACATCATCATCATTAGCCTCGGCCTCGCCCTTGCCGTGCGGCTCATCCCGAAAGAGGTCATGACCGAGTGCCGCGAGCGCGCTCGCGAAGCTCAGAAGGATGGACTCATCGCCTGGCTTTTCAGCCGCGACAAAGGCTGACAGCGTCGCGGCCACATCCCCGTCCACCCGGGGTGAGATCTCGGAGTCTGGTGACGACCGCGGTTGCAGCGCTAGAGGATGAACTTGCTGAGGTCGGTGTCCTTGGCCAGTTCGGCGACGTGTTCGCGCACGTAATCGTCGTCGACCGTTATGGTGTCGCCAGCGCGATCGGTCGCGTTGAAGCTGATTTCCTCGAGCAGCTTCTCCAGTATCGTATGCAGCCTGCGGGCGCCGATGTTTTCAACCGAGCGGTTAACCTCGGCTGAGAGGTCGGCAATGACATCGATCGCCGCGTCGGAAAAAACCAGCGTCACGCCTTCAGTGCCAAGCAATGCGATGTATTGGCGAATCAGGCTATTCTCGGGCTCCATCAAGATGCGTTTCAGGTCGTCTCGCTCAAGCGCCTTCAGCTCAACCCGGATCGGCAGTCGCCCCTGCAGTTCGGGCAGAAGATCGGAAGGCTTTGCCAGATGAAACGCACCGGATGCGATAAACAGAATGTGGTCGGTTTTTACGGTGCCATGTTTGGTGCTTACGGTTGTGCCTTCGATCAGCGGCAGCAAGTCACGCTGCACGCCTTCGCGGCTCACGTCGGCGCTATGGCGATCAGCGCGGGCGCAAATCTTGTCAATCTCGTCAATGAAGACGATGCCGTCATTCTCGACCGTTTGGAGCGCGATTTTTACGACCTGCTCTTCGTCCAGCAGCTTGTCGCTCTCCTCCGCCATCAGCACTTCGTAGGATTCTTTGACCGGCAGTTTGCGCGGCTTTTTCTGGTCGCCCATCGCCTTACCGAGAATATCGCCGATGTTGATCATGCCCATCTGCGCGCCAGGCATGCCTGGTACCTCGAATGTTGGCAGTGAGGCGCCGGCGGATTCAGAAACCTCAATCTCGATTTCCTTGTCTGAAAGCTCACCGTCACGCAGCATCTTGCGAAATTTGGCGCGGGTATCGACCGAGGCGTTCTGACCCACCAGCGCGTCAAGCACTCGCTCTTCGGCATTCATCTCGGCTTTGGCCGTGACTTCCTTCCGCATCTTTTCGCGGGCCATATGGATCGCCATTTCGACCAGATCACGCACGATGCTCTCGACATCGCGGCCGACATAGCCGACTTCGGTAAACTTCGTTGCCTCAACCTTCATGAACGGCGCGTTGGCGAGGCGGGCAAGGCGGCGGGCAATCTCGGTCTTGCCGACGCCGGTTGGCCCGATCATCAGAATATTTTTTGGCAACACTTCGTCGCGCATCTCGTCGGGCAGCTGCTGGCGCCGCCAACGGTTGCGCAGCGCAATGGCTACGGCGCGCTTGGCATCGCCCTGACCAACGATAAAGCGGTCAAGCTCGGATACGATTTCTCTCGGGCTGAACGCGCTCATATCTCGATGGTCTCCACGGTCACATTGGTATTGGTGTATACGCAAATTTCGGCGGCAATGGCCATGGCGCGAAGGGCGATCTTCTCGGCGTCAAATCCGTCGATATCCGCAAGCGCACGTGCAGCTGACAGCGCATAGGAGCCGCCGGAGCCAATGCCGATCAACCCGCCCTCTGGCTCCAGCACATCGCCCTGGCCGGTGAGCACCAGTGAAACCTCGGCATCCGCCACTGCCATCATGGCTTCGAGCCGGCGCAGATACCGATCGGTGCGCCAGTCCTTGGCAAGCTCCACACAGGCCCGGGTTAACTGGCCGGGGTGCTGCTCAAGCTTGGCTTCCAGGCGCTCAAGCAGCGTAAAAGCGTCGGCGGTCGCGCCGGCGAAACCGACGATGACCGACCCATCACCCAGGCGCCGCACTTTGCGGGCGTTGGCCTTGATAACCGTAGGCCCGAGCGAAACCTGACCGTCGCCGGCGATGATTACCTTGTTGCCTTTGCGCACGGAAAGAATGGTCGTGCCATGCCATGACGGCGAAGCTGCGGGGGTATCGGAAATGAGCAGGGTCTCCTTGGTCTGCAATGAGGTCGTCAGCGCAATTGTCGGCGCGGTCGTCATCGGGTTGGCAGTGCGCGCTGGTTGGTAAGCGCGACCCTACCATGTGGTGATTGCGCGCCCGGGGTCAAGGCACGCCCTTGCCAGACGCCAAGCGGCTGGCGAATAAAGACATATCCTGCTAAAAGGCCAGCGCACATATCCGGAACATCGGGCGCGGAGCCCTAGCTATGAAGATGCCGTCACGTAGCGCCCGTGTTGAGCGGGCGACAAAAGAGACCAGCGTTACCGCCGAGATCAATCTCGACGGCACTGGCGTCTATGACATCAAGACCGGCATTGGCTTCTTCGATCACATGCTGGAGCAGTTGTCGCGCCATAGCCTGATCGATCTGACCGTTCGGGCCGAAGGCGATATCGATGTGACCCACCACCACACGGTGGAGGATACCGGCTTGGTCATTGGTGAGGCGCTCTCCAAGGCATTGGGCGACCGGCGTGGCATTTGCCGCTATGGGTCTGCGCTGGTGCCGATGGACGAAACCCTGAGCCAGGTGGCGCTCGACGCCAGCAACCGTCCCTACCTTGTGTGGCGCGTGGCGTTTGCCCGCCCGCGCCTTGATGACATGGATACCGAGCACTTCAAGGAGTGGTTTCAGGCGTTCTCTCAGACCGGGGGCCTGACGCTCCATGTCGAGAATTTTTATGGCGAGAACAGCCACCACATCATTGAGTCCTGCTACAAGGCGCTCGCCCGCGCCCTTCGGGCGGCAATCGAGATGGACCCGCGTGCCGGCCAGGCCGTGCCTTCGACAAAAGGCACGCTTGGCGGGAATACCGAGGCTTGAACCATGCGCTATTACCGTGTGTTTTTGCCTCGCCCGTCAGGGGGAGATGACGGCGCCGTTTTTTCCGGCCACGGTGTTTCCCTGGCTGATGCCGAGCTGGTGCGTGAAGGTTTCAACTGGCTCGCGTGCGTTTTCTCCGTGTTCTGGGCAATTGGCAATGGTCTGTGGCTAACCGCGCTGGCCATGGTGGCTGGTCTCGTCGTGCTGGTAGGGGTGCCGGAGATTGTCGGCCTCGACACGGCAAGCCGGGTCATTCTGCTGGTGGGCTACGCCATTCTCTGTGGCATGAGCGGCAATGACCTGCTGTCCATGGCGCTCTCCAGTCGTGGCTTCCGGCTGGTAGCCGTAGTTGCGGCGCGGGATCGCGCTTCAGCCGTTATTCGGTTTGCAGAATGTGGCATTGCCCCGGCCGATGACGCCCGTGCTGAGTCGGAGGCAGCCTTGCGCCGCCCGGCCGCACTTGATCTTGGGCCAAGCCCCGGTTTCTGGTCATGACCGTCGCTATTATTGACTACGGCTCGGGCAACTTGCGCTCGGCAGCCAAAGCCTTTGAGCGCGCTGCTGCGGAGGCTGGCGGCGGTATGACCGTGCGCGTTACGTCCGACGCCGATGATCTTGCCTCGGCGAGCCACATTGTTTTGCCCGGCGTTGGCGCGTTTGCTGATTGCCGGCGCGGTGTCGAGGCGCTTCCGGGAATGCGCGACGCTCTTGAAGAGGCGGTGCGCAATATCGGAAAACCGTTTTTAGGTATCTGTGTTGGTATGCAGTTGATGGCCCGTGTCGGGCGGGAATATGGCGACCATGAGGGGTTTGGCTGGCTCGATGCGGAAGTCGTGGCGCTAACGCCGGATGATGCCGCGCTGAAAATACCGCATATGGGCTGGAATGAACTTGCCATAGCAGGTACGCACCCTGTGTTGAACGGTATTGCACCCGGGTCTCACGCCTATTTTGTGCACAGCTACCACATGGCCTGCGCCAATCCTGCGGACCTTGTGGCCTCGGTTGAGTATGGTGGGCCCATTGCAGCCGTAGTCGGGCGTGACAATATTGTAGGCACTCAGTTTCACCCGGAGAAAAGCCAGGCTACGGGCCTACGGCTGATTAGCAATTTTCTGGCCTGGCGGCCCTGAGGACGAACGGAAATGGCGCGCGTTGACGTTGAACGACCAGAGAAACTGAAAAATCGAGAGCTGGGCGAGCTGTGTGAAGCGGCTGCCGGCGCAATTGATGATGGCGCCGGCTTCGGCTGGATCAACGCGCCTGAACGTGACGTGTTCGAGCGCTATTGGCGTGGTGTGATGATGGTGCCGGAACGCGCGCTATTTATTGGCCGGCTGGACGGTGTTGTTGCTGGTTCCGTGCAGCTCGTCTCTTTGCCGGTGCAAAAAGAAGCGTGGCGCCACGGCTGTCAGATCGACACACATTTTGTGGCGCCCTGGGCGCGGGGTCACGGCCTTGCCCGCGCATTGATGGAAGCGGCGGAAGTCGAAGCCCGCGACAAGGGGTTCAGGGTGATCAACCTGTCGGTTCGGAAAACCCAGGATGTTGCAATCAAGCTGTATGAATCATTGGGGTTCGCGCGCTGGGGCACCAACCCGACCTACGCCATGATCAAAGGTGAAATGGTGCCCGGCCACTTTTATGTCAAAGACCTTGAAGGATGATGGCCTCGTGATTCTATTTCCTGCCATTGATCTGAAAGACGGCCAGTGCGTGCGGCTCGTGAAGGGCGAAATGGATCAGGTCACCGTCTTTAATGACGACCCGGCGGATCAGGCCCGCGCGTTCGTGCAGGCCGGGTTCACGTGGATTCATGTGGTCGATCTGAACGGGGCCTTTGCCGGTGAGCCCGTCAACGCGTCTGCGGTCGAGGCCGTGATCGAGGCAATCGATATGCCGGTTCAGCTTGGCGGTGGCATTCGCGATATGGCGACCGCTGCCGCCTGGCTTGAGAAAGGCATCTCGCGCATTGTGCTTGGCACGGCGGCAGTGAAGGACCCGGCGTTTGTGCGCGAGGCTTGCGCCATGTTCCCCGATCAGGTCGCTGTTGGCATTGATGCGCGTGGTGGTCGCGTTGCCGTCGAGGGGTGGGCCGAAACATCAGACATGCTGGCGATTGATCTCGCCCGCGCGTTCGAGGACGTCGGCGTAGCCGCTATTATCTACACCGACATCGACCGCGATGGTGCGCTTGAAGGTGTCAATGCGACGGCTACGGCCGAGCTTGCCCGCGCCGTTCAAACGCCGGTTATCGCGTCCGGCGGCGTGGCGTCGCTCGCTGATCTGGAAGCGCTGTTGGTCCACGAAGCTGATGGCATCATGGGCGTTATTTCAGGCCGCGCGATTTACGATGGCCGGCTTGACCCCACCGCCGCTCTCGCACTGTTGGCCGGTTGACGGGACCCGCCTGGCAATGCTGAAAATGCGCGTCATTCCGTGCCTTGATGTGCACGACGGACGGGTCGTCAAAGGCGTCAACTTTGTTGATCTGGTGGATGCTGGCGACCCGGTTGAGCAGGCCCGGGTGTATGACGCACAAGGGGCCGACGAGCTTTGCTTCCTCGATATCACGGCATCGGTTGAAGGCCGCGATACGCTCTACGATGTAGTGGCGCGCACTGCCGAGCAATGCTTCATGCCGTTGACCGTTGGTGGTGGCGTTCGGGCGGTGGAGGATGTTCGCAAGTTGTTGCTGGCGGGCGCCGACAAGGTATCGATCAATACGGCTGCCGTGCATCACCCCGAGTTCGTATCCGAAGCCTCCGAAAAATTCGGCAACCAGTGCATTGTTGTTGCCATTGATGCCAAGCGGGTTGGCCCCGGCAAGTTCGAGATTTTTACCCACGGTGGGCGCAACCCCACGGGCATTGATGCCGTCGCCTGGGCGCAGCGTATGGCGGCCAACGGCGCTGGCGAAATCCTGCTGACCTCGATGGATCGCGATGGCACCGGCGACGGATTTGATATCGAGTTGACCCGTGCGGTGGCGGATGCGGTGCCCGTGCCGGTCATCGCCTCGGGTGGCGTGGGCACGCTTGATCATATGGTTGAAGGCATACGCGATGGTCACGCGACCGCCGTGCTTGCCGCCTCAATTTTTCACTTCGGCACGTTTTCCATCGCCGATACAAAAACACATATGGCGGACGCCGGGCTCGCGGTGCGCCTCTGATTGGTCCATGATCGAGGGCCAGCAGTATCCGGGAGAGTTGATCATGAGTGATACATCCAGCTTCGGCGCAAGCCTCGAAGCCCTGTTTCAGACCATCGAGGCGCGCAAGGGCGCTGATGCCTCCAGTTCCTATACTGCCCGGCTACTCGCTGAGGGGCCGGATCGTCTCGCGCAGAAAGTTGGCGAGGAAGCTGTGGAACTGGTCATTGCGGCGGCCCAGCGTGATGGCAAGAGCGCCGTCTCCGAAAGTGCTGATCTGCTGTATCACCTGGCCGTGCTGTGGTCTTCGCTTGGTATTGCCCCGTCCGACGTTGCCGCCGCGCTGGATGACCGGCGTGGTGTTTCCGGTCTGGATGAAAAAAAGAGCCGTGCAACCAACAATCAAGAGTGATGATCATGGCCTACGATAGCGACAACATCTTCGCCAAAATTCTGCGTGGCGAAATTCCTAATAACACTGTGTTTGAGGATGACGAGGTGTTGGCGTTTCATGACATCGCGCCGCAGGCGCCTGTCCACGTGCTGGTCATTCCCAAGGGCGAGTATGTGTCCGCCGATGATTTTGTGCGCGATGCACCGGCCGATGTGGTCGGGCGCTTCTTCGCCCGCGTTGGTGAGGTCGCCCGCTCGTTGGGCCTGGCTGATGACGGCTACCGCCTCATCGCCAACACGGGCGCGCACGGCGGCCAGGAAGTCCCCCACTTCCACATGCACATATGTGGCGGCCAGCAGCTCGGTCGCATGCTGCCGAAGGGTTAGTCGAGCCTGAGCGCCGCCGGCAGCACGCCGACCCTCAGGCCCCCGGATTAATGCGGCGGTAGGATAGCGCTTCGGCGATGTGGGGGCGGGAGACGGTGGCTTCGCCTGCAAGGTCTGCCAGGGTGCGGGCGACGCGCATGACCCGGTGATACCCGCGAGCAGACAGACGCATTTTCTCCATCGCTTCGCCCAGCAGTTTGCGCCCGCCGTCGTCCGGCGTGGCGATCCGGTCCAGCAGCTCGCCCTCGGCTTCGGCATTGGTGCGCACGCGTGGCCAGGCGCCATCGGCTTCAAAGCGGGCGCGCTGCACATCGCGCGCACGGGCGACCCGCGCGGCGACCTCGGCTGAGCCTTCCGCCGGTGGCGGCAGGGCCAGGTCGGTGGCTGAGAGTTCCGGCACATCGACGTGCAGATCAATACGGTCATAAAGCGGGCCCGAGATGCGGGCCTGATAATCGGTGCCGCATTTTGGCACGCGGGAGCATGCCCGGCTTGCGTCTGCCAGATACCCGCAGCGGCAAGGGTTCATGGCCGCGACGAGCTGGAAGCGCGCGGGATACGTAATGTGCGCATTGGCGCGGGCGATCATCACCCGCCC
>JABJCZ010000371.1 GCA_018668475.1 Alphaproteobacteria bacterium
CGCCCGCAGTTTGAGCGGCCGCAGATGAGTCGGCGTCGTCAGCAGTGTCCTCTTCACGGACCATCAACTGAATAGCCCCTTCGCCGTCATCAACCATCTCCGCAGATGATGCAGGTTCAGGGTCTTTGGACGCCATCGTCTGTTGCGGCATCGGCTCACTGACCGCTGCGCGGCGGGTGGCATCTTCCGCTGCCTTGGCATCTGCCAACATGCGAGTCTCAAGGTCGCGCGCCGCAACCTGTACGGAGGTCGTCATGCTCCGCATGGTCTCCGACAATTGGCGCAGGTTTTCAAACATCTCGCCCATGCCACGATAGAGCAGCGCGAGGCTGCTAATTTCCGTCGGGCCATTTTCGCCGTACCAATCCGGCGGTGGCGCCTGCCTGTCAATGGCCATCGGATCGAGATTCAGATCTGTGAGGTTCTCTCGCGCCAGCTCTTCCGGCCGTGGGCCGACACCAATGCGCGCCACTGTTCGGGCCGCGCGTTCAGTTCGTTTGAGGCGAATGATTTCCCCGTAGGTTCGACGCGCAAGTTCCGCCCGACCCGTATCGTGATAAACAACGCCAAGGTTCAGCAAGGCATATTCATTGGCAGGGTTCAGTGAGAGCGCCTCAAGCAGATGACCTTCGGCGGCGGCTTAGTCACGCATCTCCAGAGCATCCGCTCCAAGCCCCGATAATGCCTGATCACGGGGCAGCGTCGTGCAGGCCGATATTAGAATTGCGGCCCCGACAAGCAACGGAATAACCAATACGCCCTTCACGATGTCCCCCAACGCATAGTGTCTGATAACTCATATATCGCCAGATATAGTATGCGACACAATCGATTCGGCGCAATGCCTGAGGTTATCGGCGGACCGGGAAACAGTACTGACCAGACTTAGCGATTTCTTTGCACAATTCTATGGCACCGGCCTCGTTGGGTATCGGGCCGGCCTCCAGCCGATGAAAGGCCTCTCCGCCCAGCTCTTTCCGGCGGATATCAACCGAAAGTCCGCCCAGTTCGTCTGGAAACTGATCGCGCAGCACCACCCACCGGCGCTGTGCCTCGTCCGCGCTTTCATAAGAAGCCAACCGGATAGCGTAAAGCCAGTCCGACCGATCTAAAATTCCCGTTGTCCCAGACGGTTCTGGGTCAGACGGCTCAAGGGTAACCGCCAAATCCTTCCCATCCTCGGTCTCGACCGGCAGGGCGGCGCCCGGTTCGACCGAACCACCGTCCGTTTTCCGGTCAGCATCAGGTTCCGGGTCAGGATCAGTGCTCGACGCAACGCCGTCACGGGCCGACGCCGGGTCTGCGATCGTTGAACGATCGCCCTCAAGCGACATTTTAAGCATTTCGAGCCGAACCCGCGCGCGACCATACCCGAGATCGGCAGATGACCGCAGAAGCCGACCCGACCGTTCGCGGTCAATACTTACACCGGCGCCAAACAGGTAGGCCTCAGCCAATTTGTACATGGCCTGCGGGTTGCCCTGATGTGCCGCAGCTCTGTACCAACGCACCGCCTCAGTGTGGTCTCGCGTGACGCCCGCACCGGTGGCATACAGGCTACCGAGGCTCAATTGCGCGTCCGCATGTCCCTCTTCAGCCGCCCTGCGATACCACTTGGCGGCGGACGTCAGATCAACTGAAGAGCCCTGGCCCGCCTCATGCAACATTCCGATTGCGAATTGCGCGTCAGCATCACCAGCTTCGGCCAAAGGTAGCCAATGGGCGGTGGCGCGCTCGTAATCAGCCTCAAGATAGGCCAGCAATCCTTCATCGAAATCAGCCACAGCCGAGCCGCTCGCGACGGGAAGTCCCGCAACGAAACAGCTGAATAGAAAGGCAAAAAATAATCGCATCGAATCCGGTTCCGGAGAGATTTTAGCGCATCATGAATCCAATCGGAAAGCATTCGGTTGTGTATTACATGCTGGCCGCTTGGCGGAATATGATCACAATGCTCGGAGCGTCATGGGATATTTCGCCCCACGCGAATCTATTGCGGTGAACAGGAGCATATGCACATGGCCAATGCGGACGAGTCAGCACAATTGCCTGCACCACTGAGCTGCGACGATCTATGTCGGCAATGCGATCCGGACAGCCTCGGCTTCGAAACGACTGCAGACCTGGCCGAACAACCTGCTGTGGAAGGGCAGCTCCGCGCCGTAGATGCACTGGAATTCGCGCTTGGGATGAAGCAGCACGGCTACAACGCCTATGCACTTGGCCCCTTCGGCATCGGCAAGCACGCCATTGTTCGAAAATTACTCAGGGAAAAGGCGCAGGGCCAGGCCGTCCCTTCCGACTGGTGCTACGTCTACAATTTTTCCAGACCGCATAAACCAAAAGCCATTCCGGTGCCGGCAGGCACAGGAATAGAACTGCGGGACACTATGGAAAAGATGGTGACGGATCTGCGATCTGCGATCCCCGCTGTGTTCAAGAGCGATGACTATCGCCATCGCCGCCATTCCCTTGAGGAAAAGGTCAAGGCAAAGCAGGAAGAAGCCTTTGGCACCGTGCAGAAGGACGCGAGCAAGCACGACATCGCCATCATGCAAACCGAAAACGGCGTGGGCTTTGCGCCGACGCAGGAGGGCAAAGTTCTGCCGCCAGAGGAGTTTGCGGCCCTGCCCGACGCTGATCGGGAGAAAATTCAGGAAACCATCCAGCAAATTCAGGAGCGTTTCCGCGATATTTTGCAAAAAGTGCCGGACTGGGCGCGGGAGCTGCGCGAAAGTGTCCAGGCGCTCGACAATGAGGTCACTCAGATGGCAGTGAGCGCGATGATCCGCGATCTGCGCGAGCGATTTGCCGATCTGCCCCGCGTCGTTGAACATCTGGATGCGCTGGAAGCCGATGTGATCCGCAATGTCAGGCTGTTTCTGGGCCAGGCCGAGGGGCCACCCCAACAGCAGCAAATGCAAATGCAGATGGGCCCGAGCGGAGCAGGCGCGCAGCCGGAAACCCCCTCTGAAAACCCAATGTTTCGGCGCTACCAGATTAACGTTCTGGTCGACCGTAACCATCTGGAAGGTGCGCCGGTCATTTACCCCGACCACCCGACCTATCAGGAGCTATATGGCCGCATTGAGCATGTGGCCGAAATGGGCACGTTGACGACGGACTTCACGCGCATCAAGGCAGGTGCCCTGCACCGTGCCAATGGCGGTTACCTGATTGTAGATGCCCGCAAACTGCTCATGGAACCGTTCGCCTGGGAAGGCCTGAAGCGGGCATTGCGATCACATGAAATCAGGGTTGAGTCTCCCGGTCAGTCCGCCGGTGTTATCAGCACCCAGTCACTGGACCCTGAACCGATACCGCTGGACATCAAGGTGATCGTCATCGGTGAGCGCGACCTTTATTACAAGCTGGACGCGTACGATCCGGATTTTCAAGATCTCTTCAAAGTAACCGCCGACTTTGACGGTGAGATTCCACGGACCGACGAAAACAATCTGATGTACGCCCGCATTCTGGGCACCATGGCGCGGCGCGAAGGCTTGCACCCGTTAAGTGCCGGCGCAGTTGCCCGGCTTTGTGACCACAGCGCCCGTCTGGCGGGTGATTCCGAGCGATTGTCAGCGCAAATGCGGCGCCTCAATGATCTTGTGCGTGAGGCCAACCACCTGGCCTATGGCAATGGTCACGACCGCATTGAAGCCGCCGATGTCGAAACGGCGATCAGCGCCGCACAGAACCGTGTCGGCCGCTTGCGCCATGATATGCACGAACAGATCCTCCGTGACACCATCCTCATCGATACAGACGGCGCCAAGGTAGGTCAGACAAACGGGCTTTCGGTTTTGCAGATAGGTCGCTACCCGTTCGGCAAACCCAGTCGCATTACGGCGCGGCTCCGTATGGGTGCAGGACGGGTCATCGATATTGAGCGCGAAGTAGATCTCGGCGGCTCCCTACACTCAAAAGGCGTTCTGATACTTAGCGGGTATCTGGGCTCCACCTATGCTACCGACCGGCCCCTTTCGCTCTCCGCCAGTATCGTCTTTGAACAATCCTATGGCGGGGTGGATGGCGATAGCG
>JABJCZ010000372.1 GCA_018668475.1 Alphaproteobacteria bacterium
CCAAGTGATGGCGAAGATCAGGGACCGGTGCCACCCCCGCGCCGGGACCAGACGAACCCCCGCTGCGGCAATTGCCGGAAACACCGCAAATAGGGCAGACAGACCAACGACCGCGGGGATCGCCAACCAGCCAAACCGTTCCGCATCAACCAGAAGGGACGCACCAATCCAGTAGACGGACGTCAGAAAATGTCCGAACCCGAAAACCCAACCAATGGCAAACGCACGGACCGGACTGCGACTGGACGCAGCGAGCAACAACAGCCCGCCAAAGGCCAGTGGCAAAACCGGCAAGGCATAAACAGGCGGCAGAGCAGTTGAAAGAAGAATTCCAAGGCCAAATGCAACAGAGGCACGGCGCCAGCCGCGCAGCCCGCAAACCGCATCTACAAGGCGCTGCACCAAACTGGCCGGGCCGGCGACACTGGCCGACATGTCGCCGCGCTCAGACAGCGGGCCCCTCGCCTGCCGGAATCACCCGGCGAAGCCTCAGGCGTTTGACGCGACGAGGATCGGCATCAAGCACGAGAATATCCACCCCGGCGGGATGATGAACTGTCTCCCCGCGCCCCGGCACCCGTCCGGCCAGCGAGGTCACGAGCCCGCCCAGCGTTTCGATATCTTCGAGTTCTTCTGAGCCGCCGAGCGTAACACCGAGGCTCGCCTCAACTTCATCAATCAAGGCTCTGGCCTCTACGTCGAAAGTGCCATCTGCTCTCTCAACAATGGGCGTCGCTGCTTCGTCGTGTTCGTCCTCAATCTCGCCAACGATCTCCTCGACCAGATCTTCAATGGTCACGAGCCCGTCGGTGCCGCCATATTCATCGACCACGACCGCCATGTGCAGCCGTGTCTGACGCATTTTTCCAAGCAATTTGACCACCGGCATCGACGGCGGCACAAACAGAATTTCGCGCATAATTTCGCTCAGCTTGAAGTGCTGCTCATCGCCCCAATAGGCCATGACATCACGCACGTGAACCATCCCCGCAACATCATCAAGCGTGCCTCGAAAAACCGGCATGCGCGAATGTCCGGCTTTTTTCAAAATGGCGATGACGTCATCGAGCGGCGCTCCCAGCGGAAGGGCGACGATGTCGCTCCGCGGCAACATTGCCTCTTCAACGCTCAGGGCCCCGAACCGCAGCAGGTTGAGCAGCAGTGACCGCTCCTCCGCACTGATCCGGTCAGCCACATCGTCGTCTTCGTCGATAAATTCCTCGACGGTTTTTTGCCAGGTCGCCTCACCGCCGCGGGCAAATCCGCGCCGAAGCCAATCTGCAATTGAACTGACAAACGACGCTTCGTCGCCGTCGCTTTCCGTGACGTCCGGGTCGGACGGACGGTCCTGTTCACTCATCGCTTAGTGCTCCGCAGCGGCCAAATCAGCCGCATATGGGTTGGGCAAATCCAATTGTGCCAGCGCCAGAATTTCAATCCTCTGCATCGCTGTTGCTTCAAGGTCTGTCTGGTGATCAAAACCCAGCAGATGCAGTACGCCATGGATGACAAGGTGAAGCAAATGCGCTTCCAACAAAATGTTGGCCGCCGCCGCTTCTCGCTCAACGGTTTGATAGGCAATGATCACGTCGCCAAGCTCGATCGGTTCCCCGTCGTGATGATCAGACGGGCGAGCATCGGTAACGGTATCCATTTGCGCGAACGCCAGCACGTTGGTCGGCTGGTCCTTGCCGCGATAATCGCGATTGTGAGCCTGCACAAAATCATCGTCAGCCAGCACAACGGCAAGTTCAACCGGCGCGGCGGCTGCATAATCCGCGGCACTTATGGCAGCGGCAACCGCGTCTTCAATAGCAGGTACACCAGAGATATTCTGGTGCCAAGCATCACAGGCAAATGTGATTGTACAGCCTATCGGACTGTCGTCGTTCATCGCTGGCCGGAAGGCTCCCGCTTGGCTTCATAGGCATCGTACGCGCGCACAATGCGCATGACCAGCGGGTTGCGCACAACATCAATATCGGTAAACCGGACAATGGCGGATCGGTCCATACCCTCAAGAATATCGACAGCCTCGGCCAGGCCGGACGACGTGCCAGCCGGCAAATCAATTTGCGACAGATCACCGGTAACCACCATGCGGGAGTGCTCACCCAGGCGGGTCAGAAACATTTTCATCTGCATCGCCGTGGTGTTTTGCGCCTCATCAAGAATGACGAAAGCATTGGCCAGGGTGCGCCCGCGCATGAACGCCAACGGTGCAATTTCAATTTCTCCGGTCTCAATGCGCCGCGCCACCTGTTCCGCCGGCAGCATGTCATACAGCGCGTCATAGAGAGGACGCAGATATGGGTCGACCTTGTCGCGAATATCGCCCGGCAAAAACCCCAATCGTTCCCCTGCCTCAACTGCCGGGCGCGAGAGAATAATGCGATCGACCTTGCCCGCCATATAAAGTGAAACCCCGACCGCGACGGCGAGATAGGTTTTGCCCGTGCCGGCCGGGCCGAGGGCAAAAGTTAGCTCCTTGTCGCGCAGAGCCTGCAAATATTCCGCCTGACGCGGCGAGCGTGGCCCAACAGACCGCTTTTGGGTTTTGATAAGCGGTTCGTCCGCAACGCGCAGGGCTTTTCCCTTGGCCTCGGCCTGCATGCGAATGACTGCATCGACTTCGGCCGTGCCAACAACTCGACCCTGTTCTAGCTGCGCATACAGGTCATCCAAAATTGATTCCGCTGCGCGCACCGCAACCGCTGACCCGGAAATAGATACCTCGTTGCCACGGGAGCTGACCAAAACGCCGACCGCCTGCTCAATGCGCGCGAGGTGACGGTCGTGATCACCAAACAGAACTGATAGCAGCGCGTTGTCATCAAAGCGCATATGAACGGCGTCAACCGTCGGCGCGTCTGTACCGTGCTCTGTGCTCACGCCACCGGGCCTTCAGATGTTGCCGGTTCGGCGGAACCGCGGGTTGCCGGATCACCCTGCAAATGATCATTGCTCGCGCCGACAAGAATGCCGCTCAGACTATTGGCGTGGGCATCGGTAATTGTCACGTCAGCCACCCGGCCGATGCGATGCAGCGGGGCGCTCACGTGCACCCATTGCATAAAGGGATTGCGACCCGAAACCTGCCCGGCCTCACGGCCTGTCCGCTCAAACAGGACCGGCGCGCGCTGGCCAATTTGGGCCGCGTTGAAGGCGCGTTGTTGGTGCTCCAAAAGTGCCTGCAATTCTGTCAACCGGGCGCTCTTCAGATCCTCCGGCATCTGATCTGGCAAGTCGGCGGCCGGCGTGCCGGGGCGCGCGCTAAATTTGAAAGAGAACGCCTGCGCATAGCCAACGGTTTCAATCAGAGCCAGCGTTGCCTTGAAGTCGGCCTCCGTTTCACCCGGGTATCCGACAATAAAGTCACTCGACAGCGCCATGTCAGGCCGCGCAGTGCGCAGACCGTCAACAATGCGCCGATACATGTCCGCCGTGTGATGACGGTTCATCGCACGCAACAGTGCATCGGAACCGGACTGCACCGGCAGATGCAGAAACGGCATGAGCTTGTCGACTTCACCATGGGCGGCGATTAGACCCTCGGTCATATCCTTGGGGTGTGATGTGGTGTAGCGAATCCGCGCCAGATTTTCGAGCTCGGCCAGGCGGCGAACCAGAATATCCAGCCCAACTTCCCGGCCCGATGTATCCAGCCCGTGATAGGCGTTTACGTTCTGACCCAGCAGAACAATCTCGCGCGCACCAGCAGCAATCAGGCGTTGGGCCTCAGTGAGCACATCGGCAACAGAGCGCGAGAATTCGGCACCCCGCGTATAGGGCACCACACAAAAAGTGCAAAATCGGTCGCACCCTTCCTGAATAGTAAGAAAGGCGCTGACACCCCGCCCTTCAGACGTTACCGCGGACTCTTCGGGCAGGTGATCAAACTTTGACTCGACCGGAAATTCCGTATCAACCACCGTGCC
>JABJCZ010000373.1 GCA_018668475.1 Alphaproteobacteria bacterium
ACTGGCGCTGGCACATGTACGACACGGTCAAAGGTTCAGACTGGCTCGGCGACCAGGATGCCATCGAGTTCATGTGCAAATCGGCGCCGCAGGCGGTGGTCGAACTCGAACATTATGGCGTGCCGTTCTCGCGGACAGATGAAGGCAAGATCTATCAGCGCGCGTTCGGCGGCATGACAACCCACTACGGCGAAGGCCAGGCGGTGCGCACTTGTGCGGCGGCAGATCGCACCGGCCACGCTATCCTGCATACGCTTTACCAGCAGTCGCTGCGCCACGATGCGGCGTTCTTCATTGAGTATTTTGGCCTCGACCTGATCATGGACGACGAGGGCGTCTGTCGCGGGGTGCTGGCCTGGAATCTCGATGACGGCACTATGCATGTGTTCCGGGCGCATACGGTGATCCTGGCGACCGGCGGATACGGGCGTGCGTTCTTCTCAGCCACATCTGCCCATACCTGCACCGGCGACGGCAACGCCATGGTGCTGCGGGCGGGCCTGCCGTTGCAGGATATGGAATTCGTGCAGTTTCACCCGACCGGCATTTATGGGGCGGGCTGCCTGATCACCGAAGGCGTGCGTGGCGAAGGGGGCTACCTGCTCAACTCCGAAGGTGAGCGCTTTATGGAGCGCTACGCACCGTCGGCCAAGGACCTGGCATCCCGCGATGTCGTATCGCGCTCCATGACCATGGAAATCCGCGATGGCCGTGGCGTTGGACCGGACGGCGACCACATCTTTCTGAAACTCGACCATTTGGGTGCCGACGTCTTGCACCAGCGCCTGCCGGGGATTACTGAAACCGCCAAGATTTTTGCCGGTGTCGATGCGACCAAGGAGCCGATCCCCGTTATCCCGACCGTTCACTACAATATGGGCGGCGTGCCGGGGAACTATCACGGTGAAATGGTTACCCTCAAGGATGGCGAACCGAACCAGATTGTGCCGGGCCTGATGGCGGCAGGCGAAGCCGCCTGCGTCTCGGTGCATGGCGCCAATCGTCTGGGCTCCAACTCGCTGCTCGACCTCGTCGTCTTCGGAAAGGCAGCTGCAGAGCGGGCTGCTGAAGTTGTCACCGCTGGCGCACCTCACAAGGCCCTGCCCGGCGATATTCTCGACAAGTCGTTTGGCTGGTTCGATCGTATGCGCAACGCGAGCGGGTCGGAGTCGACCGCTTCGATCCGCCTGGAAATGCAGCGCGCAATGCAGACTCATGCCGGCGTGTTCCGCACCGGCGACGTTATGCGTGAAGGTGAGACCAAGCTTGAATCCGTCTGGCAGAAATTCCGGGGCGGCCTCGGCATTTCCGACCGCTCGCTGATCTGGAATTCTGATCTGGTGGAGACCATTGAGCTCGACAACCTGTTGCGCCAGGCATCCGTTACGTTGGCAGGTGCAGTTAATCGCGAAGAGAGCCGCGGCGCCCACGCGCGGGAGGATTTTCCCGATCGTGATGACGACAAATGGATGAAGCACACCGTCGCCTGGCTTGATGACGATGGCAAAAAGGTGACCCTCGACTACCGGCCTGTGCACATGCAGACGCTGTCGAATGAAATTGAAACGATCCCGCCGAAGGCGCGGGTCTACTAGGCCGGAGGGAACAAACGCATGGCTGAATTTGCCCTGCCCAAGAATTCCAAAGTCGGAAAAGGCCCGCATCACAAGGCGCCAGAGGGCGCCGGGAATACGCGGCGCTTCAAGATCTATCGCTATGACCCGGATAGCGCCGGCAACCCGCGCACCGAGACCTACGACGTCGATATGGACACGTGCGGGCCGATGGTGCTCGACGCGCTGATCAAGATCAAAAACGAGATGGACGCGACCCTCACGTTCCGACGCTCGTGCCGCGAGGGCATTTGTGGCTCCTGCGCGATGAATATTGACGGGACCAACACGCTGGCCTGCACCAAGCCCATCGAGGATGCCCGCGGCGAGGTCAAAGTCTACCCACTGCCGCATCTACCGGTGATCAAGGACCTGGTGCCTGATCTCTCGACCTTCTATGCGCAATATACCTCAATCAAGCCGTGGCTGCAGGCTGACACACCGGCACCTGCCAGCACCGAACGGCTGCAAAGCCCGGAAGACCGCGAGAAGCTGGATGGGCTCTATGAGTGCATCCTGTGTGCCTGCTGTTCCACGAGCTGCCCGAGCTATTGGTGGAACGGTGACCGCTATCTTGGCCCGGCCATTCTGCTCCAGGCCTACCGCTGGCTGGTTGACAGCCGCGACGAAGCGACGGGCGAACGGCTTGACGCTATGGAAGATCCCTTCAAGCTATACCGGTGCCATACCATCATGAACTGCACACGGACCTGCCCGAAGAACCTAAACCCGGCCAAGGCCATCGGTGAGATCAAGAAAATGATGGTGGCTCGTCGCTAACCAAGGGCATAGCTCAATGGTATTCGATTTGCCTGTACATGTGCACGAGATGACCAGACGCCTGTTTAATGGGGCCGCCCTTGTGGCGGCCCTTGGCCTTTGTATAGCAGTTACAGGTATCCCTGGCGCCGTTGCAGAAGATGGCACGGGCCATCACAAGCGCGGCCAGCGGACACCCCATGTGCAGGTTCAAGGCGTCGGCACGTCACAAGCGGTGCCCGACATCGCGATGATCGGGGCCGGCGTTGTCACCGTTTCGAAATCCGCCGGTGACGCCATGGCCAGAAACAACACCCGCATGGTGGCTGTGCTGGCGGCTGCAAAAGCCGCTGGTATTGCTACAAACGATGTGCAGACCAGTGCGTTGCGCCTCACCCCACGCACCGATACGCGCCAGGGCGGGCAGGACCGCATGCCCAATGTGGTCGGCTATCGCGCCGAAAACCGGGCGCGAATTACCGCTCGCGACCTCCCCGGCCTGGGCCGTTTGCTTGATGCCCTCGTCGCCGTCGGCGCGAATGTGCTCAACGGCCCGCATTTCGGCCTGACCGACCCCAACGCTGCTCGCGATGCCGCACGGCGCCTGGCATTTGCCGATGCCCGGCGTCGGGCCTCGCTTTATGCCGCCGAGGCCGGGCGAACGCTCGGCCCGGTCATCATGGTCACAGAGGATGGTGGCGGGCCCGGGCGCCCGCAGGGCCGGGTCATGATGCTGGGCGCCGAATCCGCGCCAATTGCCCCCGGTGAACTCGAATTCACCGCCCGCGTTATGGTGCGATTCAAATTGTTACCCTGAATTATCCCTGACCCCGGTTGACGCAGTAGTTGCGTGCCGACCCTACCCGGCGTAAAACCCGCGCCAACATTCCCTTTTGGATCATTTGGAGTTGACGCAATGGCTCGCAACAAGATCGCATTGATCGGCGCCGGCAATATCGGCGGCACACTGGCTCACCTCGCTGGGCTGAAAGACCTTGGCGACGTGGTGCTCTTCGATATCGTCAAGGGCGTGCCGCAGGGCAAGGCGCTTGATCTGGTGGAAAGTTCACCGATCGACGGGTTTGACTCCGCCATGTCGGGCACCAGCTCCTACGCTGGCATCAAAGGCGCCGATGTGGTGATTGTCACCGCTGGCGTGCCGCGCAAACCCGGCATGAGCCGCGATGATCTGTTGAGCATTAACACAAGCGTCATGCAGCAGGTCGGTGCCGGCATCAAAAAATACTGCCCTGATGCCTTTGTTATCTGCATCACCAATCCGCTGGATGCCATGGTCTGGGTGCTGCAAAAGGCGAGCGGCCTGCCCAAGAAGAAAATCGTCGGCATGGCCGGCGTGCTCGATTCAGCGCGTTTTCGCTATTTCCTCGCTGAAGCTCTGGGCGTCTCAGTGCAGGATGTGAGTGCTTTCGTGCTCGGTGGCCACGGCGACACCATGGTACCACTGCCCCGCTATTCGACGGTCGGCGGTATCCCGCTGCCTGACATCGTCAAAATGGGCTGGATGAAGCAGAAGAAGCTGGACGAGATTATTCAGCGCACCCGCGACGGCGGCGCCGAAATTGTGGGCCTGCTGAAAACCGGCTCGGCCTTTTATGCACCGGCAGCCGCCGCCATTCAGATGGCCGAAGCCTACCTGAAAGACCAGAAGCGGGTTCTGCCATGTGCGGCTCATCTCAACGGCCAGTACGGCGTCAAAGGGCTGTTTGTTGGCGTGCCGACCGTTATTGGTGCCGGCGGCGTCGAGAAGGTTATCGAGATCAATCTCGACAAGGGCGAAAAGGCGGAATTTAGAAAATCCGTCAAGGCCGTCGAGGGCCTGTTGAAAGCCATCAAACTCTGAGGCTCACCCATTCACGCAATTGTGGCGGCGGGTCGGTTGCACCTGTGTGCTCGGGTGTTATAAGTCGCCTCGTGTCCCCGGCTGCCCTGCAAAGGTATCGGTAACCAACACATGAATATTCATGAATACCAGGCCAAGCGCCT
Organism: Alphaproteobacteria bacterium; assembly: GCA_018668475.1. Taxonomy (GTDB): domain Bacteria; phylum Pseudomonadota; class Alphaproteobacteria; order UBA828; family UBA828; genus JABJCZ01. The sequence continues at coordinate 4,377 of JABJCZ010000373.1, forward strand.
GCTCTCTGAACATGGCGTTCCTGTCCCCCGCGGTGTTGCAGTGCTATCACCGGACGACATCAAGGCAGCGATAGACAACGTTGGTGGGCCCGTGTGGGTGGTCAAGGCACAGATTCATGCTGGTGGCCGTGGCAAGGCAGGCGGCGTCAAAGTGTGCACAAGCGCCGAGCAGGCGACCGCCGAAGCCGAAGCCATGTTCGGCAAGGTGCTGGTGACCCATCAGACCGGGCCAGAAGGCAAAGAGGTCGGTCGGATATATATCGAAGAAGGTTGCGACATCGCGACCGAGCTATACCTCGGCGCCGTGCTCGACCGGGCCACCGGGCGAGTTGCCATCATGGCCTCCCGCGAAGGCGGCGTGGAGATCGAGGAAGTTGCGGCCAACTCACCCGAGAAAATTATCACCGTGGCGATTGACCCGGCGTCAGGCTATCAACAGTTCCATGGCCGCCGGCTCGCCTTCGGGCTCGGGCTCGAAGGCAAGGCGGTCAAGGCCTGCGTCAGCTTTGCCGCAAAAATATATGATGCCGTTGTTGCAAGCGATGCCAGTCTTCTGGAAATCAATCCGCTGGTGCTGACCGGTGCTGGCGACATGCTGGCGCTCGATGCCAAGATGAATTTTGACGACAACGCCCTCTACCGCCACCCCGAAATTGTGGCGCTTCAGGACGAGTCGGAAGAAGACCCGGCCGAGCTTGAGGCCGCGAAGCACGACCTCAGCTACATCAAGCTCGACGGCACAATCGGCTGCATGGTGAACGGCGCCGGCCTGGCCATGGCGACCATGGATATTATCAAGCTGCGCGGCGGTGAGCCCGCAAACTTTCTCGATGTTGGCGGTGGCGCCACTCGCGAGAAGGTCACCGAAGCCTTCAAGATCATCCTGTCGGACAAGAACGTGAACGGCATTCTGGTGAATATTTTTGGCGGTATCATGCGCTGCGACGTCATTGCAGAGGGCATTATTTCGGCTGCCAAGGAGATCAGCATCGACGTGCCGCTGGTTGTACGGCTGGAAGGTACCAACGTGGATCAGGGCAAGGCGCTGCTTGCAGAATCAGATGTCGACATTATTTCGGCTGACGATTTGGGAGACGCAGCGGTCAAGATTGTAGCGGCAACCGGGGGGGCAAGCTGATGGCGGTTCTCGTAGACAATCAGACCCGCGTGATCTGCCAGGGCTTTACCGGCTCGCAGGGCACATTTCATTCGGAACAGGCCATTGCCTATGGCACGCAGATGGTTGGTGGCGTGACTCCCGGCAAGGGCGGCGGCACACACCTCGACTTGCCGATTTTCGATACCGTTGGCGAAGCTGTAGAGCGGGTCAATGCAAATGCCAGCGTTATCTTTGTGCCTCCGCCGTTTGCGGCTGACGCCATTCTGGAAGCCATTGATGCCGAAATGCCACTGATTATCTGCATCACGGAGGGCATTCCGGTGCTCGACATGGTGAAGGTCAAGCGCGCGTTGACGGGCTCGAAGAGCCGCCTGGTCGGCCCCAATTGCCCCGGCGTGATTACACCGGATGCCTGCAAGATCGGTATTATGCCCGGCCATATCCATCGTCGGGGGCGCATTGGTATCGTTTCGCGCTCTGGCACGCTGACGTACGAGGCCGTTGGCCAGACCACCGCCGCCGGCCTCGGCCAGTCGACCTGTATCGGTATCGGCGGCGATCCGGTCAATGGGACAAATTTTGTAGATTGTCTCTCGCTCTTCCTCGAGGACGACGAGACCGACGCGATTATCATGATCGGCGAGATCGGTGGCACCGCAGAGGAAGAAGGCGCAGAATTTCTCAAGTCACATAATATTAAGAAGCCTGTGGTTGGATTCATTGCAGGTCTAACTGCCCCTCCCGGACGGCGCATGGGTCATGCTGGCGCAATCATCTCGGGTGGCAAGGGTGGTGCCGAAGATAAAATCGAGGCAATGAAAAGCGCGGGCGTAACGGTAACCGATTCACCGGCGGCTCTCGGCACGACAATGGTGGAGCTGCTGAAGGGTTAGACCCCGGCACTGATTATCGCCCGGTCGCGACAGGCAAAATGGCGCATCCTCTGGAAGAAACATCTTTCCTCTTCGGAACGAACTCTCCGTTCATCGAAGGACTGTACGTCCGCTATCTCGAAGATCCGGCGGCCGTTGATGATGACTGGCGCAGTTTTTTTGACGGTATCAGTGCCGGCGAGGATCGCCGCGAGGCCCTGAGCCGGGAAGAGAAAGAAACCGCTGCCCGAAAACCCGTCACGCACCAGCCCAGCGCGCAGCAACCTGTTAATGGCACGCCCAACGCTGCCACGCCTGCGGGAACGCCCGGCGAAGGCGTTCCCGCAGCAACGCTGGATTCCATCCGCGCGCTGATGATGATCCGCGCCTATCGCGTGCGCGGGCATTTGATTGCCAGCCTCGACCCGCTCGGCCTTGAGGGTGAAAAGCACCACCCCGAGCTTGACCCGCTCTCCTATGGGTTTTCCGACAACGACTACGACCGGCCGATTTTTGTCGATGGCGTCCTCGGGCTGCAATGGGCGACGCTCCGCGAAATGCTCACTGTGGTTAAACAGACCTATTGTGGGCGTATCGGCGTCGAGTTCATGCATATTCAGGAACCCAATGAGAAAACGTGGATTCAGCTGGCAGTGGAAAGCAGCCGCAATCAGCCCAGTCTGAGCAAGGGCGAGAAGCTGTCGATCCTGCGCGACCTTGATGAGGCTGAAGGCTTCGAGCGGTTTGTCGACATAAAATATAAAGGGGCCAAGCGGTTTTCGCTGGAAGGCTCAGAGAGCGTTGTGCCCGCGCTAGAAACCATCATCGACCGGTCAACCGGCAGTGGCGTTGAAGAAATTGTCATCGGCATGGCCCATCGCGGCCGGCTGAACGTGTTGACCAGCATCATGGGAAAGTCCTATGCGGCGGTGTTCAGTGAGTTTCAGGGTGCGACCGGCGAGCCCGACGAGGTCCATGGCTCCGGCGATGTGAAGTATCACCTTGGTGCCTCGGCGGATCGCGAGTTCGAAGATGGACGCAAGGTCCATATCTCATTGACCCCCAATCCCTCTCATCTTGAGGCCGTCAACCCGGTGGTACTGGGCAAGGTGCGGGCCAAGCAAACTATGTCCCATGGCACCGATTCAGGTGACGCAGCCGACACCGCTGACCGGCTGCGGGTAATGGGCATTCTGCTGCACGGCGATGCGGCCTTTGCCGGCCAAGGGTTGGTTTCGGAAACGTTTGAACTGTCGGCGCTGCGCGGCTATCGCACCTGTGGCACCGTGCATATCGTGATCAATAACCAAATTGGCTTTACCACCAACCCCAGCCATGCGCGTTCCTCACCCTACTGTTCAGACATCGCAAAATCGGTGCAAGCACCAATCTTCCATGTAAATGGCGACGACCCTGAGGCCGTCGTACACGTGTGTCGGCTGGCGGTGGATTATCGCCAGAAATTCAGCCGCGACGTTGTGGTCGATATTTTCTGCTACCGCCGCCACGGCCACAACGAAACCGATGAGCCGGCGTTTACGCAGCCCATCATGTATCGGGCGATCCGCGACCTGGCGACAACCCGCCAGCAGTACACCGAGCAACTGATCAATGAGGGCGTGCTGTCTGCCACAGAAGCTGACCAGATCATTGTTGATTTCCGTGAGCGGCTGGAGGCTGAACTGGAGGCCTCAAAGGACTATTGCCCAAACAGGGCCGACTGGCTGCAGGGCGACTGGGCTGGCATGGAGGCGCCGCCAACAGAGTATCGACCAGGGGAAACGGCGGTATCGCTGGAGGTCCTGAATGAGGTGAGCGAAGCCTTGTGCCGGGTGCCAGATACTTTCAATCTGCACCCTCGCCTCAAGCGCTTGCTTGGCAACAAGCAGCAGGTGCTGCAATCGGGCAAGGATATTGACTGGGCGACCGGCGAAGCGCTGGCATTCGGCACCTTGCTGATGGACGGCAACCGGGTTCGATTATCCGGCCAGGACGTAAGCCGCGGCACCTTCTCACAGCGTCACGCCGCCTTCTTCGACCAGGAGACAGAAGAGCGCTACATCCCGATGAACCACGTGTGCAATGATCAGGCGGAACTGGAGCTGATCGACAGCATGCTCTCGGAAGCTGGCGTATTGGGATACGAATACGGGTTTTCCATCGCCGACCCCAAGTCGCTCGTTCTGTGGGAAGCACAGTTTGGTGATTTCGCCAATGGCGCCCAGATGATTATCGACCAGTTCATCGCACCGGGCGAAATGAAATGGCTGCGCATGTCGGGGCTCGTCATGCTGTTGCCCCATGGGTACGAAGGCCAAGGACCGGAGCATTCGTCTGCCCGGCTTGAACGCTATCTGCAGCTCTTTGCCGAAGACAATATCCAGGTTGCCAACTGCTCAACTCCGGCCAATTTCTTCCACGTCCTCCGCCGGCAGATGCGGCGCAACTTCCGCAAGCCCCTCATCGTCATGTCGCCAAAATCGCTGTTGCGACACAAGCTATGTGTCTCACAAATGGTGGACTTCGGGCCGGGCACCAATTTTCACCGGGTAATCGGTGAGACAGGGTCCATCACCAGCAACGACAAGGTGCGCCGTGTCGTGTTGTGCTCCGGCAAGGTGTATTATGACCTGCTCGAAGCGCGCACCGAAAAAGGCATCGACGATGTGGCGCTGATCCGGGTGGAGCAGATTGCGCCCTTCCCCAATAAGAGCCTGACAGTTGAATTCGCCAAATACCCCAATGCGGATGTAGTCTGGTGTCAGGAAGAGCCGAAAAATATGGGGGCCTGGACGTTCGTGGCGCCGCGTATCGAGGATGTGCTCGCAGGTCTTGATGGCAAATCGTCCCGACCCATTTATACCGGACGTGTTGAATCCGCCTCGACGGCGACAGGCTTCTTCAAAGTGCATATGCGCGAGCAAAACCACCTCGTGGCCACGGCGCTCGGCGCCTGACCTCACTCTCTGGCGCAAGATGTGCCAACCTAATTTCTGGCGCAGGACGCGCCGACCAGGTCGACCGACGGAGTTTACAGGTCATGACGATCAACATCATCGTGCCGGCGCTCGGCGAATCAGTTACCGAAGCGACGGTCGCAAAATGGTTCAAGGCAGCGGGCGATACGGTTGCTCGTGACGAATCGCTCTGCGAGCTGGAGACCGACAAGGTTGCCATTGAGGTCTACGCCCCCGAGAGCGGCGTGCTGACTGATATCGCCGCCGAGGAGGGCGAGAACGTCGAGGTTGGCGGATTGCTCGGCCATCTGACGGAAGGTGCTGGTGCAAGTGCCAGCCCAACCCCGGCACCGGTCACCGAAAGCGCCGAACCCACTGCTGCCCCACAACCCGCAGCACAGACCGCCTCGGCTGAAGACGCTGCAGCATTGTCCCCCGCTGTGCGCAAGCTGATTGATGAGAACAACCTCGACCCCGCTTCCATTGCTGGCACCGGCAAAGATGGGCGGATCGTCAAAGGCGACGTGCTGAACGCCATCGAAGCTGGCTCAGGTGCTGCCGACGTTGCGCCGGCGGCGTCTCCCCCAGCTTCCGTTGCGCCTGCTGCTCCCCCAGCCCCGGGCGCGCGAGCTGATGCGCCGCGCGAAGAACGGGTGCGTATGTCCAGGCTGCGCCAGAAAGTCGCCGAGCGGCTGAAAGAGGCCCAGAACTCGGCGGCAATGCTCACGACCTTCAACGAGGCCGACATGACCAATGTCATGGCGGCACGTGCAAGATACCGCGACGTGTTTGAGAAGAAGCACGGTGTGCGGCTCGGCTTCATGTCGTTTTTCGTCAAGGCGGCCATCGTGGCCTTGCGTGAAGTGCCTGCGGTCAATGCCGAGGTGGACGGTACTGACATCGTCTATAAAAATTACTGGCATATTGGCGTCGCCGTCAGCGCGCCGCAGGGGCTCGTCGTGCCCGTATTGCGCGATGCCGACCAGATGGGCTTCGCCGATATCGAGAAAACCATTGCCGAGTCCGGCGCACGGGCCCGCGACGGCAAGCTAACGATGAACGACCTGATGGGCGGCACGTTCACAATCTCCAACGGCGGCACTTTTGGTTCGCTGATGTCGACGCCGATCCTCAACCCGCCGCAGTCCGGCATTCTCGGCATGCACAAAATTCAGGAGCGACCCATTGCTGTTGACGGTGAAGTGAAAATTCGGCCGATGATGTATCTGGCGCTGTCCTATGATCACCGGATCGTCGACGGTAAAGGCGCGGTGACGTTCTTGGTGCGCGTAAAAGAGGCGTTGGAAGATCCACGGCGGTTGTTGATGGATTTATGAGCGTGGAACGATCGGTAACCGGCAGTGTCG
>JABJCZ010000374.1 GCA_018668475.1 Alphaproteobacteria bacterium
CCGTTTGTCGCCAAGTTTACGATCGAGAATCAACTCGGAGTTACCGGTGCCCTTGAATTCCTCAAAGATCACCTCGTCCATCCGCGAGCCAGTATCGATCAACGCAGTGGCAATAATAGTCAATGAGCCACCTTCCTCGATGTTGCGGGCAGCTCCAAAAAACCGCTTCGGCCGCTGCAGGGCGTTGGCGTCCACACCACCAGTCAACACCTTGCCTGATGAGGGCACGACGGTGTTGTAGGCCCGCGCCAGGCGCGTAATGGAATCGAGCAGGATAACAACGTCGCGCTTATGTTCGATCAAACGTTTAGCTTTTTCGATCACCATTTCGGCTACCTGAACGTGCCGTGTCGCTGGTTCATCAAAAGTCGAGCTGACAACTTCGCCCTTCACAGAGCGCGCCATGTCAGTCACTTCCTCCGGCCGTTCGTCGATCAATAGTACGATCAAGAATGACTCCGGGTGATTTTCCTCAATCGACCGGGCGATGTTCTGCAACATCACAGTCTTGCCGGTGCGTGGTGGTGCCACGATCAGCGCGCGCTGGCCTTTGCCAAGCGGCGCCACCAGATCAATAATCCGCGCCGTTGAATCCTTGATGGTCGGATCTTCGATTTCCATCTTGAACCGGTCATCCGGATAGAGCGGCGTCAGGTTATCAAAGTTGATCTTGTGTTTGATTTTCTCAGGCGGATCAAAATTGATCTGGTTGAGCTTGAGCAGTGCAAAATACCGTTCGCCATCTTTTGGCGCTCGGATTTGTCCTTCCAGCGTATCACCCGTCCGCAATGCGAAACGCCTAATCTGGGTCGGGCTGACATAGATATCGTCAGGTCCCGGCAAGTAATTGGCTTCCGGCGAGCGTAGAAACCCGAACCCATCCTGCAACGTCTCAAGCACGCCGCTACCGTAAATGGCCTGATCATTTTCAGCCAGCTGCTTCAGGATACCGAACATCTGGTCCTGCCGGCGCATGCTGCTAGCGCCCTCGATCTCGAGCTCTTCTGCGAACTTGAGAAGCTCGGTCGGCGTTTTGTTCTTTAACTCCTGCAGATGCATAGCGGTACAATCGTGTTGTGGGGAAAGGGCACAAATGAATCGGAACGACCATCGCTGGCGAAAGGCGGCACATGACGGCCGGAGAAGGCCCACGCGGTCGAGAAAGGAAAGGGGTAGTGCGGGATATGGCAGACGAGGTTGGCTCCCCGCCTGAGCGATCAGCAAACGTATCGGTGCTTCATGCTGCAAGTCAAACTAAGTTTCGACAGCACTTTGTCAAGTCACTGTTCAGAATGGCTTCACAACCACCATTATAACCACGAGGATCATGATCAGCGTCGGCACCTCGTTGGCGAGCTTGAAAAATCGGGCCGAGCGCGTATTGCGGTCTTCCGCGAAAGCCCGGCGCCAGCGCCCCATCATGCCGTGTGCTGCCAGTAAACATACCAGGCTCCCAAGCTTTACCCAGAGCCAGACGTCCCCAGACCAGTCCACCACGCCGGGCACACCAAGCAAGGCACTACCAAAGATCAGGCTAAGAATCATCGCCGGGGTCATGATCGCGCGATACAGACGCCGCTCCATAACCTTGAATGTTTCTGACTGTACCGACCCAGGCTCAGCAGCCACATGATAGACGAACAGGCGCGGCAGATAGAGCAATCCCGCCATCCAGGCAATAACCGAAATTATGTGCAGCGCCTTGAACCAGAGATATGCGTCAGCCATCGCGTAATTGCCCCTTGATGGTCATGACATCACGCCCATGGCGCATTGTGAGCGGTCGGTTGGACAACATCTCTTGCCGTCCATTCCACAAGCAGCGCCACCCGGTTTACCCCGCCCGCCGTGGCTACGTACCAAGCCGGCAAGGCCGGCGATGAATTGCTCATCAATGCCAGGCGCCGGCACCCGCACGTAGGCCAACACACCTGCTGCATCAGCCACCGCCCGATACTCAATATCCAGTTCTACCAACGTCTCTGAATGCTCCGACACAAATGCGATCGGCGCAACAACCAGGGCTTTGCGGTCAGCGCCCGCTTGTTCAATTTCAGCCTCCGTTGCCGGGCCAATCCATTCCAGCGGCCCAACCCGACTTTGATAACAAACTCGCCAATCTAGGCCGGGACGCTCCAGCTTCTTCACAATTGCAGCGGCACATTGCTCCACCTGCCACTGATACGGATCACCTTTTTCAATGATCTTTTTAGGCAGGCCATGGGCCGAGAACAACAAGCGCGGTGATCCTTTGGTTGCAGCCTCATCAAGTGCCTTGGAAATCAAGTCCGCCTGCGACGCGATCAATCCATCCAGAACCGGATAACAACAGATTGACGATGTCGGCACTGACTCTGCTCCAACGGATGCCTTTTTTGCCGCCGCCTGCCAGCTCGCCAATGATGACCCCGTTGTCGTCATCGAATACTGCGGATAAAGAGGCAACAAAACGATACGGTCCGGCGCGAACGCGCGTACCTGTTTGACTGTTTCCTCAACGAAGGGATGCCAATAGCGCATGGCAATGAACACGCCGGCCTCGCCCAGGTCAGTATCCCCGACCAGTTCTTTTTGAAGGGCATCCGCCTGGGCACGGGTCTGCGGCAGAATGGGTGACCGGCCGCCAATCTGATTATAGATTTCCCGTGCAATCGGCGCGCGACGCCATGCAATCATCGCCGCAATCATCTGTCGCATGGGGGCCCGGACATCGATGATTGCCGGATCTCGAAATAGATTAAACAGAAACGGTCTGACCGCTTCAGGCGAGTCAGGGCCACCCAGATTGAACAGAACGACGGCTGTACGCATCAGCTTTTCCACGCACGAATAGCATCACTCAGCGCGGCCACATTCTCGGGCGGTGTTTCCGGCACAAATCCGTGGCCCAAATTGAATACAAATGGCCGCCCGACGAACGCGTCGAGGATGAATTTGGCTTCATCCAACATGGCCGAACCACCCACAACAACCAGCCGCGGATCAAGATTCCCCTGCAACACACAGGTTTGCGGCAATGAGTTGCAAGCCCAGCCCGGTGATACGCAGGTATCAAGACTGACAGCATCAACCCCGGTTTCTGTAGCGTACGGGCTGTAGAGGCCGCCGGCTCCACGCGGAAATCCGATCACGGGAACATCAGGAAATTCAGCCTTTAGACGACTGACAATTTTCCGAGCAGGTTCGATGCACCAGCGTCGAAAGGCGCGTTCTGGCAACACGCCGGCCCAGCTGTCAAAAATCTGCACCGCATCAACACCAGCCTTTATCTGAGCTGAAAGATGCAAAACCGTGGCATCGACCAGGAGGTCAATGACCTGCTGAAAGCTATCCGGTTGTCCGTAAGCCCAGTCTTTTGTCTTCGCGAAATCGCGGCTGCTACCACCTTCGATCATGTAGGTGGCTACAGTCCAGGGCGCTCCGGCAAAACCCAATACGGTGGTCCCCGGCGGTACCTGATCCCTGATCAACGATACAGCTTCATAAACCGGCTCAAGATGGCCAAGAAACTTGGTCTCATCCAATTGAGGTAAATCTGCAGAAGATTTGATGGGTACCAGCTTTGGCCCCTCACCTTGCACAAAGGATACATCGAGACCGAGCCCGTCTGGTACCACCAGAATATCGGAAAACAGAATTGCGCCATCCATCCCAAAACGACGCAGCGGCTGTAATGTGACTTCGCAGGCAAATTCCGGCGAATAACAAAGATCGAGAAAACCGCCAGCGCGGGCTCGCGATTCTCTGTATTCGGGTAAATACCGTCCCGCTTGTCGCATCATCCAGAACGGTGGTGAAGCCTGAACTTCTCCGCGCAGTGTGGCAAGCAAACGCTTGGGTGTATGATTATCGTTGGATTGGGTCATAAGGTCTCAATCTGGAAGCAAGCTCTTTCTCTTACAGTTCCAATTCAATCTATAAAAGGTTGTTGTAGTTGTAGTAGTGCGGTGAATAGCGGGGATTATCGAGTTATCCCCGAATATGGTGGAATTGGATATTAGGTCGTCGGTAAGGGAAAACCATGGGGGTTGTTGGCCACAGCCAATGGAGTCTGTCAGTTCAAGAGATGTGAATCACGGGGTACATTTGGTCACCGATTGAGTTGTGCACGTTATTCTAAAGCAACAATTCATGATGGGATAAATCAGTGACGTTTTTGGAATAGCCGGTATCGTTTGAAAAGCCGATATTTGCGGGTGAGTTATTCATTGTTTATCCCCAGAGTTTTCCAAACCATCACGCGATGGAAGATACACGAGCATGAGCGCGACGTTTCACTTACATCTGGTTTCAGACGCGACCGGGGAGACAGCTATTGCCACTGGCCGTGCTGCTTGTGCCCAATTTGAAGGTGTGAGGGTCGTCGAACATTTATGGTCTCTGGTGCGAACCGGTAATCAGGTTAGTCGAATTCTCGGCAGCATCGAAGCTAATCCCGGTGTGGTTTTCTTTTCTATTGTTGATGCCGAGTTGCGTCAGTTATTGGAGGACGGGTGCCGCAAACTTAATGTGCGAACCGTCGCACTGCTGGATCCGGCGATCAATGCCCTTAGTCAATATCTTGGTGTCGAGAGTGGCAACCAGCCCGGCGGCCAACATGTGATGGATGCTGAATACCTCAAGCGCATCGACGCAATGAATTTTGCATTGTCGCATGATGATGGGCAGGGTGCGCCATCGCTGAAAGGTGCAGATGTTGTTTTGGTCGGTGTATCGCGAACTTCGAAAACACCAACCTGCTTTTACCTTGCGAACCGAGGGCTCAAAGCCGCAAATATTCCAGTGGTGCCAGGGTGTCCGTTACCTGATGAGTTAATGGCTCTCACCGGACCACTGGTAGTCGGTCTTACCCGTAGCGCCGATCAATTAGTGGACATTCGCCGCAATCGGCTTCGCGTTCTAGGACAGGGCGAGGGGACAGATTATGTTGATCCGGAAACAGTGGATACAGAAATTCGGGATGCCCGACGCTTGTTTTCACGACAAAACTGGATTGCTCTCGATGTCACCCGCCGCTCGATTGAGGAAACGGCAGCAGCAATTCTACAGCTCTATGACAAGCACATGGATGGCGTCTGAACGAGCTAATTTGTACCCGGTATCGGTTTTCCCGCATTCGGGTGTGTGATAGGTCTGGCGGCTCACCTCCATACTGAACCTGGCCGGCGGGGCCAATTGGCAAGATGACCGAGAACAATATCAAACAGCTCTCAGGCGGTTCCGCGGTGCCGCTCGTTCTGGCATCGGCCAGCTCCGCTCGGGTCGCTTTGTTGCGGGGTGCCGGCCTAGCCTTTTCGGCCAAGCCGGCCACAGTTGACGAAGACGCCGTGAAGGAAGAAATGAGCGAGCGCGGCGCATCTGCCGAAGATACAGCCATGGCATTAGCCGCCCTAAAGGCCGAGCGTATCAGCCAGCGCGAACCCGATGCGTTGGTCATCGGCGCTGATCAGCTATTGGATTGCGACGGTCGATGGTTCGACAAGGCAGTGGATCAAGACGATGCGCGTGCCCAGTTGAATGCCTTGCGAGGCTGCGCGCATGGCTTGGCAACGGCGGTATGTGTTGCTCAGGGAGGCCGAACGATCTGGCGATATGTCGAAACGCCAGCTCTTCGGATGCGCGATCTGAGCGACAAGTTTATCGAAGACTATCTGACAGCGGCGGGCGAAGAAGCGACGGGATGCGTTGGCGCCTACAGGTTGGAGGGTTTGGGTGCCCAGTTGTTTGCGCAGATCAAAGGGGACTATTTCACTATCCTTGGCCTGCCGTTATTGCCTTTGCTGGCGTTTTTGCGTGAGCACGACGTGGTGCCGGAATGAACTTGAGCGGTAAAGCTCGCGTTGCGGGTGTTATGGGCTGGCCGGTCGCGCACTCGCGCTCGCCCCGGCTACATGGCTTCTGGTTGCGCGAGTACGCCGTTGATGGCGCCTATGTGCCATTTGCGGTGGCGCCTGATCAGTTGGCTGGCGCGCTCAGTTCGTTGCGCGCGCTGAACCTCGCCGGCGTTAACCTGACAATCCCTCATAAGGAGGCTGCCTTTGCACACGTTGATCGGGTGAGCGACCTTGCAGCCGAGATTGGCGCCATTAATACGGTGACGGTTGGCGAAGATGGCGTTCTCCATGGCGATAACACGGATGGTTTTGGCTTTATTGAGAATATTCGAGCTGCGGCGACCGGGTTTGATTTTTCTGCCGGGCCAACCGTCGTGCTTGGCGCTGGCGGGGCCGCCCGCGCCGTATGTGTAGCCCTGCTTGGTGCCGGTGCACGCGATATACGCCTGCTCAACCGGACACAAGTCCGCGCCGAAACACTCAATGACCGGCTGGGACAATCGCTGATCGTCGAGCCCTGGGTTGGTCGTAGTTCGGCGCTGGTGGAGGCCCATTTGGTTGTGAACACGACCAGCCTTGGCATGACCGGCCAGCCTCCGCTGGATATCGACCTTGATCAGTTGCCGACGTCGGCCTTGGTCAATGATCTGGTTTATGCGCCGCTTGAGACGCCGTTGCTGGCGTCGGCCCGTCAACGCGGCAATGTGGCAGTTGATGGGCTCGGGATGCTGTTGCATCAGGCACGACCAGGCTTTGCTGCATGGTTTGGCGTTGAGCCGGAGGTAACTGACGCTTTGCGTGCACATATTGTCTCGGACCTGACAGACTAAGCGGGCGCAATGATCGTACTCGGCCTAACGGGTTCAATTGGCATGGGTAAAAGCACGGCCGCGCGGGCGTTCGCCAGTCTTGGCGCCGCGTGCTGGGACGCTGACCAAGCCGTTCATGAATTGATGAAGCCTGGAGGAATTGCTGTCGCTGCGGTGGCGGAGTCCTTTCCGGGTGTTGTCAGCCGCACAAATGGCGAGGCGATGATCGACCGACAGGCCCTCGGGTCTGCGGTGTTTAACAATACCGACGCGCTGGCCCGGCTCGAAGGCATTCTCCACCCGCTGTTGCGTGTACGGGAGCGTTCCTTCTTGCAGGCGGCACAATTCAGGCGATTAAAGATGGTCGTTCTTGATATTCCTCTCCTGTTTGAGACCGGGGGGCAGACGCGCTGCGACGCAACGGCAGTGGTTTCTGCACCCGGCTTTATCCAGGCGCAACGGGTGATGGCCCGGCCGGGTATGACGGCAGAAAAGTTTGCGGGTATATTGGGGCGCCAG
>JABJCZ010000375.1 GCA_018668475.1 Alphaproteobacteria bacterium
GCTGGCGCGAGCCCTCGCGTCAATCGTCAACCTCGTCGACCCCGATGTTATCGTGCTCGGCGGTGGATTGTCTGGCATCTCCAGCCTGTATGACAAAGTACCGCCCCTGATGAACAACTATACGCAGGTCGCCGCACCAGCAACGCGGCTGGTACAGGCTTGCCATGGCCCGGCCAGCGGCATGCGCGGCGCGGCACGAATTATCCCTGCAGGCCCAGAAATCGCATAGCTCACGAATACACTTCGTTAATCATTCGGTTCGTATCATGGAGCAGCAGAAACCTATCCTATGAGGGCTGATCCGACATGCTTGGCAGGCGTTTTGACCGACTAACGGCGCTGGTAGTTGACGAAAATGAAGAATCTCTCGCATCCATTCGCGGTGCATTCGCAACCCTAGGGTTTGGCCAGGTTTTGCCCGCTGAGGATGCCTTCGTCGCCGACATGATCGTTGATCATACCCCGGTTCATCTCATTCTGATGGAGCAATGGCTCTCCCCATTTGACGGGATCGAGCTGACCCGGCGCATCCGTGCCCGTGAGGACCGCCAACTGGCGACCGTGCCGATCATCCTCCACGCCATGGTTGTGAACGGAGATATCGTACAGGGCGCGCGAGATGCCGGCATTACCGATTTTGTGGCCAAGCCGGCGAGCATGGCGACGCTTCAACAGCGGATTATTGCGTCACTCACCAAACCACGGCCGTTCATTTCGTCACACATATACACCGGCCCCTGCCGCCGTCGTCGCGCGCTGAGGCGAGCCGGTATGGAGCGCCGCAGGCTGTTGCCACAGCCGCACGCCGCGCTGCCGCGTGCGCCAGCCCATGTTGTCAGCACCTCTTCGTAAGTTACCAAAAATACTAATTAATCTGGCCCGTGACTACGATCCGTTAACTGTATTTTCACTCCGTTCACACTAGCGTCTTCCGGACTGATCATATTGTTCCAACCCGGAGTCCACGTGTGAGCGAGCCGTCACCAGGCAGCAACAAACAACACTGGATCAAGCTTGAGCGCGCTCAACTTGACGAGGTGATTGCCGGCCACGAGCGGTTTCTTAATCGTGTTAGCGGCGGCACCAGAGCCCTGTTGCAATTCCACGATCTCTCGGAGCTAGACCTCAGGCGCGTCAACCTGAGCGATGCGGATCTGACCGCCGTGCTGCTAAACCGCGCCACCATGGACGGCGCCAATTTGTCCGGCACCAATCTGTTCGCGGCCGATATGCGCGTCGCGCGCCTAGTGCGGGCAGACCTGAGCGAAGCCGACCTGCGCGGCGCCTGCATGCGCGGTGCCGACCTGACGGAAGCCAAGTTATCCGGCATTGATGCCCGCGAGGGCCGCATTACACAATATGGCAAGCCAGAATTTAATGCTGGCACCGGGCGGACCGATTTCAGCTGTGTGATGGCCGCCCGCGCTGAGCTTACCGGTGCCAAGCTCGGCAACATAAACGCGCTCAACACAGATTTCACGGATGCAGTGATGCGCGAGGTAGACCTTGAAAAAGCAGACCTCAGAAATTCAGTGCTGGATGGAGCGGACCTCAGTGGGTCCGACCTGAGCCAATCAGATCTAGGTGGCGCCTCACTTCGGGCCACGAACCTGAGTGGAGCCAAGTTAAACGAAGCGAATGTCGCTGAAACGGACTTTACCGGCGCGATCCTTGACCCCGATGCGCTTAACAATGCCTAGAAGCGTAACGCCGGTCATCTGCCTACACTAGAGTCCAGTGCGCAGGATCATCTGATGCAGCTCCTCGCCAATCATCGCTCCTGGTTCGAAACCGGGGGGCAGCGCGGTGTTCGCGCTGACCTCAGCAATGAAGATCATCACGGCGAGAGTTTTTCTGGCGCCAACCTGGCAGCCGCGGTGTTCCGTGAAGCTCGTCTCAGTGAGTGCAATTTCTCCGGCGCCACGCTCGCTGCCGCAGATTTCAGCCTTGCCAAGCTCGATGCCGCTGCATTCAGCCAGGCCGATATGCGCGGTATCTCGCTGGAGCGCGCAGATTTGTCAGGCGCCCTCATGACTGGTGCCAATCTGTCTCGGCTAAAGCATTTTCAAAAGGACGACGTGCAGATTTCGGCCAACCTCAATGGCGCCAATCTTTCGGCAATTCAGGCCGCCGGCATCCGCATGCGGGGAGCCCAGCTCGTCGGTGCTGACCTCAGCGATGCCGACCTGTCGAACGCCGATTTACGCGAAGTCGATTTGAGCAATGCCGACCTTACTGGCACGCATCTTTCAGGAGCGAAGCTGGACGGCGCCATCATGGACGGGACCCGCGGCTTACCAAGTGCCGCGTCATAATTGAAAACACCGCTCCCACTGTTCTCGCTGCTCCCTCTGCCCCAATTGCCACCAATCACGCTATAGTCACCCCGTCACGAGTGAGCGGGAGGCGCCGGGATCATGTGGCGCGACAATTGGGGAGCAAGACATGGCTACCGGTGAACTGATCGTCAAAACAAGTCACGGTGACATTGCGGTCATCACGACAACCAGCGATGGGCCACCGGTCCTGCTAATCCATGGCAATTCAAGTTGCAAGGAACTTTGGCGGCATCAATACGACAGCCCGCTCGGTGAGCAGTACAGGATGATCGCGCTTGATTTGCCAGGCCACGGCGCCTCCAGCGATGCAACCGAGCCGGAGCGAACCTACACCATGCCGGCCTATGCAGAAATGTGCTGGGAGGTAATGAGCGCGCTCGAAGTTGAGCGCCCGATCGTGTTGGGCTCGTCACTCGGCGGCCATGTCGGCCTAGAGATGATACCGCTCAGCGATACGCCGGAAACCGCGTTGCGCGGGCTGCTCATCTCCGGCTCACCGCCGGTGACCAATACAGGGTTTGAGGCCATTGCCGCCGGATTTCAGCTGACTGAGGCCACCGGCCTAGCCGGTCAGAGCGAACTTAGCGACGATGAAGTTACCTTTATGGCAGAGATCGCCTTCATTCCCGGCTCACCGGCTGAACCGTGGGCATGGCAGGCGGTGCGGCGCACGGACGGCCGCGCGCGGGAAACCATGTTCGGACATTTTGGTGGCGGCAAGGCGAGCGATCAAAAGGCGATCGCCGAAACCTCGCCGATCCCACTCGCGGTGATCAATGGCGCCGACGACAGTTTTATGAACAACCCCTATATCGTGGGCTTGAAGTACCGCAACCTGTGGAGCGGTGAGGTCATCCTCATGCCCGGACTGCACCACATCCCGTTTTATGAAGACCCGGCGGCCTTCAACCCTATTCTTGAACGGTTCCTGGCTGACGTCAGCGCCTGACGGCGCTTCCCGTTATGCTGCCCCGGCGGCCCAGCCGCCATCAACCGGCAGCGCAATGCCCGTGATCCACGCGGCTTCGTCCGACGCCAGAAACAGAAACCCGTTGGCGATATCATCCGGTGCGCCGATGCGGCCCATCGGGTGCAAACCCTCTACCTGACGGCGGGCTTTCGCCGGGTCCGTCTGCGCCTCGATGTAGGACGTCGCCATGGGAGTTTCGACAAAGCCCGGGCAAATGCAGTTAACCCGGATGCTGTCAGGTGCGCCGTCCAACGCCATGCACTTGGTCA
>JABJCZ010000430.1 GCA_018668475.1 Alphaproteobacteria bacterium
ACCTGAAATTCGACTGTGTATGGATGTATATCTACCATCCACTCATTCATCGAACGTTCCATATCAACGGTAGCCTCTACAAACTTCATGAAATAAATCGGTTCTGCACGGCTTCTCAAGCGGACAGACAGTTTGTACTGTCCGGGACTCTTGATGAGCTCAGCTGGGACTTTATATTTCGCATTTCGACTTCCTAGCGGCGGGATACTTCGTCCCTCCATACGCACAAATGGTGGGTGATTCATTACTGACACAGGTTGTTGGGCTGGACGCAAAAATGGCAACTGATCAATATCAAAATTTACAGGCAGATACATTTCCCTGTCAGTTCCTTTTACATTTGTAGTCAAGAATTTTGTTTGTAAGTTAAATAACTGTTCATCAGCTTTAATCTTTCCTGATGAAACATCCAGCGAATGCATATCAGCCATATCTCCATAGCTATCTACATATCCAGACTCCCATACGGTCACTCCCTCTGGATTAGTCAACGCGACATTCAACCAAATTTCAGGTTGTGCTCCAAGTGAGCCAGATGGAAGATTATGGCCTGAATTTGTGTTAGTAACTTTGTATGAGAAGTTAAGGTATTTGCCTGCTTTAGGCGTTCCATCAAAAAATGGCCCATCAAGCCGCGACCCGTTTTCCATAACCTCCTTTCTTAATTCCATTTTTTCCTGTGTTTTTTCAATATTCTCTGTTACCACCTCGAACGCTGTTTCACGATCATCACGTTCTTCCCATGCTTCAGGAAACTCTATGCCGCCATTTTCTTCGAATTCATCTTCAAAGTCTTCAGAACCCCAGCCTGCGCGATAATCATATTGTAACCATTCTTCAACGGTCCATTCTTCAGCTTCCGGGTTATGCGGAAAGAGGCCTGGGTGCGCAACTGAGTAGCCAGGTCCATAAAATGCGTGATTTGAGTGCTTTCTTTCGTCATTAACCGTCTTCCCATTCACTTCAGCAGCAGGTCCAATTTCATAACCTGAATCGACGCCAGGAATTTTTCCCATATGACAATCCTGACAAGTTATACCTTCCTTGAAGGCCGGTGAGGCTCTGTATTGTTCCCAAACAACCTCGAGTTTGATTCCTAGATTGATTGCTACTTGATGACAAGAAACACAAAACTCGGATTCAGATAATTGTTCAAACTTAATCGCACCAAGATGAATTTTTTTACCGCGACCTTTCGGGGATATAGCAATCTTAAGTTCATCCTTATTTTCTATTGCTTTCATAACACCATCACCGCCAAAGGGCCCATATACAGGTTGATAAATATCACCTGCAACAATCCCTCTTTCACCATTGGCTTTACCAAATTGTTCATCGATTCGATGACATGTAACACAGGTGACACCTTCTCTTGACACTTGACTTCGCTCCCATAGCGGGAGATGGCGTTCTTCTCCTAATGTTGTCCCGACACTCATATGGCACCGGACACAAAAATTATCTATCGTTGGTGCAAGATCATTAATTTTCTGTTCAAACTTATGAAACATCGGAGAGATGGACGCATAAGCGTGACTAGAACTACTCCATTCATCATAAATCTTTTTATGACATCCGGCGCACTCAGTTGCACTAGGAAAGTCACTTTCTTTATAGATATTAGCATGTGGATCTGTTTCAGCTTTCATTTCATCCGCAGCAAAAATAAAAGTTGTAAAATTAATTAGTATCATGACGATCACAAATCGCAGATTGATTTTCAACATATAATTCATTCCTCTTTAACCAGTACTTTTTCTTTGTATCCAGGATTAAGATGATAGTTATGACATATCACACAATCGTCTCTCGCTTTTTCAGGTTGATGGCATTCAGCGCACTTAACTTTAGATATAGACCGAAAATTACTTAGAAAGTCATCAACATTCCTTGTTTCCTGGTCAAAATATGCTTCGTAATCACTATCAGAATCTAGTTGATGGCAGAACTGACAGTTTTTCTTTGGGCCAAGAAACTTTATATGAATACCGTGACTATATTTACTAAAATGTCGTTCTACCTGACCTCGATAATTCCAAGTGGCCGTGCTTATTCCTTCAGTCGATTTAATCTTATCAACAAGTCCGGGTTGATGACATTTTGCACAGGCACCTGGTCCTTCTCGCGGATCCAGCAAATAATCACGGACACGTTCAATTATTTCAGGATCTATACTTTCCCTCATTTGGGTTACTTTTGTTTCGTCCAAAAACAACTCTATCCATGAGCGTATCACAGGGTCAGCATGTTCAACAGCACGATATCTCAATGTTTGTTCGCCATCGTCGTCTCCGCCTGCGACCCAGCCATACTGTTCAATATTTATATCATCATTTTCGATAAAATCATCTTCATTAACCCAGTCTTCCGATGCTTTTTTTAGTAATAGTGGGTTGAGTCCCTTTATTAGCTTGGATAGCTCTTTAGGTTGGGATGACCTCGATATCGCTTTTTTATAGGTGTAATGCAGATTAGGGTGCAGTCAAAGGAATTAGAACTCGCATCAAATTGCCGGCACCACCTAAAT
>JABJCZ010000376.1 GCA_018668475.1 Alphaproteobacteria bacterium
AGAGGTTGCCGGCCAGCCAATAGCGAACTTCGGTTTCGCTCGGGTCCGGGTTCTTCTCCAGCAGCGCCTTGGCTGCCACAAGAACGCCCGGTGTGCAGATGCCACATTGCAACGCAGCATCTTCAAGAAAACGGTTCTGCAACGGATGCAGCGTGTCGCCATCCGCCATGCCTTCGATGGTATCGACCGTGCGGCCCTCCATCTCTACCCCGAGCACCAGGCAGGAGCAGACCAGGCGGCCATCCAGCATGACGCTGCATGCACCGCAATCGCCGGAGGAACAGCCTTCCTTGCTGCCCGTCAGGCCGAGTTGGTCGCGCAGAACATCGAGGAGAGTTTCGGTGGACTCGCAGAGAAACTCGGTGGGCTCGCCGTTTACTGTTGTTGCTACTTGTTTTTTCATGACCGGCTTTTCCCCGCCCGTTCCAATGCAATCACTGCGGCACGTTTGGCAAGCACGCCGGTAACTTTCTTCCGGTAGCTTACGGTGCCGCGTTTGTCGTCAATGGGTGTTGCTGCTGCGCTTGCTGCCGCTGCCAGACTGGCAAGCGCGTCGTCGCCCACATTTGTGCCGACCAGAATGCCCTCGGCCTCTGCCAGAACAATTTGCGTCGGCCCGACGGCACCAAGTGCAACTTTCGCATCGGTGCAGATGCCGGCCTCATCAATGCTCAGGCAAATACCAACGCCGACCACGGCAATATCCATCTCGGTGCGCGGGATCATGCGGAGATATGCGTCACCGCGCCCGGCCTGCTTGGGTGCAAGGCGGATGTTGACTAGAATTTCGTCCGCCGCCAGCGAGGTTTTCCCCGGCCCGGTTACGATGTCATCTACCGCGATGTCGCGCAGGCCATTGGGCCCGGCGATCGTGCAGATGGCGCCTGCTGCGATCATGGCGGGCACGCTGTCAGCAGCAGGTGACCCGTTACAAATGTTGCCACCGAGGCTGGCGCGCCCCTGAATTTGTGTCGACCCCACAAGGTCCATGGCCTCAACCACACCCGGCCAAGCTGCTTTCAGCGCCGCGTGCTCATTGAGTTCGGCACTTGGGACAGCCGCACCAATCAGAAAGCCATCTGCGTTTTCGGCGATTGTCATCATCTCAGGAATTCGTTTGACGTCGACGATATGCTCGGGCTGGCGCATTCCCGCACGAAGCTGAACCAGAAGGTCGGTCCCGCCCGCGAGAAGGGAGGCTGAGCTGCCGGAAGCGGCGAGCAACGAAATTGCCTGATCCACGGTAGTCGGTTGATCGTATTGCATGGTGGTGAGCACTTCTCTGTTTTTGGACGCGGCAATTTAACCGATCAGCGGCGGCTTGTCCCACTGCCATTTGGCAATGGGCACGCCATTGTGATGATGGGCAAGGGCAGCCTGACTCCAGGGGTGCCGTGCAAAAGCTAAATTGAACCTTTCCGGGCCTCAATCCATCCGAGCTCGGCCAGTCGCCGGGCCCGGGCGCCGTAATCCATGGCATCCGGCGCACTGGCGTTGCCGTTCAATGCCCGGGCGTAGACGCCCTGGGAAATGCTGGCCAGCCGAAAAAACGAGAATGCGACAAAAAAGTGCCAGTTTTCCGGCCGGTTTCGGCCCGAGGCCGCGCAGTAATCGGCGATAAACTCGTCTTCTACCGGGATGCCAAGCGCCTTCAAGTCATGCCCACCAAGGCCAGAAAGGGCGCCGGCCTCTTCCGGCATGTAATAGGGCAGGCAGTTGTATGCGAGATCGCACAGTGGATGCCCCAGCGTCGAGAGTTCCCAGTCCAGCACGGCGACCACACGAGGCTCACTGGGATGCAAAATCAAATTGCCCGGTCGATAATCTCCATGCGCAATCGTGGTGAGGTCGTCATCCGGCTGGTTGCGAGGCAACCACTCGATCAAGGCGTCCATGTCGGCGATGGGGTCGGTCTTGGCGGCTTCATACTGGCGCGTCCACAGGCGCACCTGGCGTTCAGCATAGCCACTGTGCTTGCCAAAATCGCCCAACCCGGCTGACATCCAGTCCACCGAATGCAAGCGGGCCAGCGTATGCGCGATATCGCGAAAGGTGGCCCGCCGCTCAGTCGGTATCATGCCTGGGAGCGCAGGGTCCTGAAAAACTCGCCCGGCGACGTGGTCCATGATGAAAAATGGGGTGCCAATGACCTCGGGGTCATCACAGAACACACGCATGGCCGGCACGGGCACGTCGGTTGGCCCCAGCGCCTCCATAATCCGGTGCTCGCGCTCTATCATGTGAGCTGAAGGCAGTAGGTCGCCGGGCGGTTTTTTGCGCATAACGAACTGCCCATTGGCCGCCTTGATCAGATACGTCGGGTTGGATTGCCCGGCCGCAAACTGGCGGAGCTCAATAGGTGGCGTTACGCCCGTCGCATGTTCAACTAGCCAGGCCTCAAGCCGAGACGTGTCGATGGTATGGCCGTCTCTGACGGCGGTGGTTTTTGGCTCGCCCTGCGCTGGTGTCGCTGCGTTTGTCATGGAATGATCCGGTCAGGTGATAATATGGGCCATTGCAACGTGACGGCGGGGCGCCGTCAATCACCGCAATGTCGGGCCGTAGCACTAAGTCAGGGAAAAGAGGCAGAATGAGTGAATTCGGCAAGATATTTGAAGGCGAAGCGCGGGCCGATTTGCTCCAGCCTAATGGCGGAGCAGCCCTCAATGAAGCGCTCCTTGAGGCTGGGGTGCTTTGCCTACGCGGTGCTGCTCTTTCCGGCGGCGATTTTCTGGCGTTGGCACGGCGTTTGGGCGAGCCACAGGCCCAGTTGATTCGTGAGCATCGCGACGACGAATACCCGGACGTCTCGATTATCTCGAACGCTCACGTTGATGCGCTGGGGGATGGCAAGCGGATAGTTCTGGGTCGTCACTGGCATACGGATGATTCCTATTTCGCGGTGCCAAGTGCGGTAACCCTGCTGCACGCCAACTGTGTACCGGCCGGGAAGGGAGATACCCTGTTCGCTGATACCCGCGCGGCATTTGACGAGCTTCCCGAGTTAAACAAAAATATTATAAATGGCCGCCAAGCCATTCATAAATATAAATCAAGGAGGAATGTATCACCAGTTCCGCACCGCACAGCCGAGGAGGAAGCCGAGACCCCGCCGGTGTCGCATCCTCTGGTTCGGACCCACCCGGAGACGGGCCGTCGCGCGCTCTATCTCAATCCCAACCGGATTGACCATGTGGCTGGTCTGTCGCTCGAAGACGGCGATGCCTTGCTGGATGAGCTGCTCGCTTTTGCGACCCGGTCGGAGTTCGTCTACCGCCATCGGTGGCAGGCGGGAGATGTCGTGATTTGGGATAACCGGTGCACCATGCACCGGGTCGAGGACGATTTTGGAAGCGCGCCGCGTGAGATGATGCGGGTGCTGCTGAAGGGCGCAGTGCCTGTGTAGAGATGTGCCTTTTCCGGCACCTCGGAGGAGGCTAATTTGCCGCACGCGAGAGAGAGCAATTGCCGCCGGGCGCAACGCCCATAAAGTGATGCATTGCGGTTCGCGCTGCGAACTAAAAAAGAGTGGGGAAACGCATGAGTTATCGTATTTCAGTTGATACCGGTGGCACGTTTACCGATGTCGTCGTGGCGAGCCCTGATGGCGCGCTGACAGTGGGTAAATCGCTGTCGACGCCGCAGCGTGCCGGCGAGGGCGTGCTGAACGGGCTGGCGGACGCCGCACGCAATATGGGGCTCGGTGTAGATCAGCTGACAGCGGAAGCCAGTGTTCTCATCTATGGGACGACCTGGGCCACCAATGCGATTGTGACCGGCCGCATCGCCAAAACGGCGATGCTCTTTACCGAGGGCTTTCCGGATATCCTGGTCTACCGGCAGGGCGGCAAGCTTCATCCGTTTGATTTGCACAATGATCCGCTCAAGCCCTATGTGCCGCGCCACCTGACGTTCGAAATTGCGGAGCGCATGAATTCTGAGGGCGGCGTCGAGCGCCCGTTGGACGAAGCGGCTGCCCGCAAGGTGATTGAGGGTCTTGCGGGTCGCGATATTGAAGCCGTCGCGGTCTGCCTGTTGTGGTCCATCAAGAACGCCGATCACGAGGAGCGGATCGGCGCGCTGATTGAAGACGTACTGCCGGGTATCCCCTACACCTTGTCCCATCGCCTCAACCCCATCATGCGAGAATACCCGCGCGCATCTGCGACCGCCATTGATGCTTCATTGAAGCCACGGATGCAGCGGCATCTGCAGGAGCTGCAATCCGACTTGAAAGGGGCGGGTTTCGGCGGTGAATTGCTTGTCAGCACGGTATCTGGCGGGGTCATGCATGTGGAGGACGTGGCGCCGCGTCCAATTTACATGGTCAAGTCTGGCCCTGCCATGGCGCCATTGGCTGGCATCGCCGACGCCGAGGCCGAAGGCCTCGGCAATGATGTGCTGGTGGTCGATACCGGAGGGACGACGTTCGATGTCAGTCTCGTTCGGGCGGGCGCGGTTAAATACACCCGTGAAACCTGGCTGGGCCCACAGTTTTCTGGCCATAACCTCGGGCTGTCGTCGGTTGATGTGCGCAGTGTCGGGGCGGGTGGCGGCTCGGTGGCGTGGGTTGATTCCGGTGGCCTGCTACGAGTTGGGCCAGAGAGCGCGGGCGCTGACCCCGGGCCAGCTTGTTACGGTCGTGGCGGCACCCTGCCGACGGTGACCGATGCCGCTGTGGTGCTCGGATACATCGATCCCGCGCATTTCCTTGGTGGGCGAATGCCGCTGGATACGGATGCGGCGCGGGTGGCGATTGCGCCGCTGGCAGATGCACTGGACAAGAGTGCTGACGAGACAGCATTTGCGATCATCACGATTGCCAGTGAAACCATGATCAAGGCGATCGAAGAAATTACGGTCAATGAAGGCGTAAACCCGGCCGAAAGCGTGCTGGTTGCCGGTGGCGGCGCTGCCGGGCTCAATATTATGCCGATTGCGGCGGCGCTGGGTTGTAACCGGGTGCTGGTGCCGCGCACGGCTGGCGCGCTCAGCGCCTGCGGCGCGCAGTATTCCGATGTCGTGGCCGAGTTCAGCGCCAGCCAATATGTCCGGTCGGACCATTGGGACGATACGCTGGTAAACGATACGCTGGCGGGCCTCGATGCACAGATGGATGCGTTTGCGGAAGGCCCGGTTCCCGCAGATGGGCCGG
>JABJCZ010000377.1 GCA_018668475.1 Alphaproteobacteria bacterium
ATACCGCGCGCGGCGGCGTGTTGATAGATGGAAAAGCCAAGCCCGCCACTTTGGGAGACGATGACAACCCGTTTGCCGGGCCCATCCGGGGCGCGCGGCGCGCCAGCAACGCGAATGCCGGGGCTGAAAGTCGCCGCAATGCGGTCGGCGACATTAAAAAACCCGACGCCATTTGGCCCAAGCAGAGTGATGCCGTGCGCCTCGGCGACGGCACTCAGTTCGGCTTCGCGAGCCGCTGCCTCTGCGCCGCCGGCCTCAGCAAACCCGGCACTGTAAATGACCGCCTGCCGGCATCCGCTTGCGGCAATGTCCTTCAGGGCGGCGGGCACATTCTCGGCGGTGATGGCGACCAAAGCGAGATCAAACGGCTCGGGGATATCGGCGACCGTCGCATAGGCCTGTCGGCCCATCACTTCAGTATGGCTTGGGTTGACCGGGTAAATGGCGCCGTCAAACCCGCCCTCAAGCAATAGCGCCATAATGCGCCCCCGCACCTTGGTGGCATCGGGTGAGGCGCCAATAATGGCGATGCTGCGCGGCGAAAAAAACCGGCTCAGGTCGGGCATGGTCGAAAAACTCTCAGCTATCGGCGACAACGAGTGGCCAGAGGGCGTCGGCGCCTGCGCCGATCACCACACCGCCGAGGTATTCCTGCCACCACCCTTCAGCGCCGAACTCCTCGCGCCACGACCACAGGCGTTTGGTGATGTGGTGCAGCGCGTGTTCCTGGGTGAAGCCAATGGCTCCGTGAATCTGATGGGTCAACGTGGCCGCATCGCCTGCCGCTTCGCTGGCACAGATCTTGGCGGCGGCAACATTGGCATTGTCGGGAGAAGCACTTGCGCGCGACAACGCGGCTTCAGACGTAGCTGACAGGCAGGCAATGCGCGCGAGGTAATGCTGGATGGCCTGAAATTTACCGAGGGGGCGACCGAATTGTTCCCGCTCAGTGGCATATTGAGTTGCTCTGGCAAGGGCGTGTTGCAGGGCGCCGCATATCTGGGCACTGCGCAATAGGGCACCTGCGGCGAGCAGCCGCTCTGGCAGAAACGCGCCGCCAACAACAACGTCGGCATTGTCCCACACCACTTCGTCACGGGGCTCGCCCGCCATGTTGCTGCCTTCAAGGGTGGCATTTGCAGGTGCCAGCACCACGGCGTCGTTGACGACGGTGACAACACCGGCGATGGCATCACGGGCAAAAGGTACGCGCCGGGCGAGGCCGGTTAACCTAGTGCCATCCAGGGTCGGGTTATCGAGGTTCAGCGGATTGGCAACGGTCAGAATGCCGCTTGGTGGTGTGATGCCGCCGACCAGCAGAACATGCCGGGCGAGCAGCGTTTCGGCGAGCGGTATGGGCGCGGTGTGCCAGCCATCGCGATGCGCCAAAGTTAGTGCGATGTCGCGGCTGTCTCGGTCCTGGTCATCCCAGGCGGTGGTGTAGCCAGCCTCGTCGACTGCCTGCCAGAGGGCGTTTGGCCAGGTACCGGCATCGGCCTCGTCCAGCACAGTCTTGGTGACGAATTCACCGAACAGCCGGTCGGCGCTCTCGGCGGTAAGGCGTGTGGCTTCGCTCATCGCACACCCAGCCCGCGCGCGATAATACTGCGCATGATTTCCGGCGTGCCGCCACGCAGCGTGTAGGAGGGCAGTTGCAGCATCATCTCGGCCATCAGGGTCTCGTACGTCCCAACGTTGCCGGCTTCACGGGCAGGCTCCAGTGGCATGACCTGCCGGGCAACCTCCACCACTTCGCGCTCGAAGGTGTTCCCGGCATCTTTGATAACGGCGGCAGCGAGGTCCGGGTTTTCACCGCGCTCCAGCATGCCTGCGATGGACAGTGACATGGTGCGAAGCGCCATCAGGCGAGCGGCCAGTTTGCCGATCGCGCGCTTCCCTGCGGCATCTGCATTGCTTTGCTGACCTTGTACCAGTTCAAAGAGCACGCGGTATGTCGAGAGAAACCGCTCCGGCCCGCTTCGTTCGTAGGCAAGTTCGGCAGTTACCTGATGCCAGCCCTGACCTTCTTCGCCAATTAGCCGGTCAGCCGGAATCAGGGTTTCGTCAAGCACGACCTCGTTGAACTCGTGGTGGCCGAGCATGTTGTGGATCGGGTTGACGGTGATGGCGTCGTTCTTGAGGTCGACCAGGAACTGGCTCAGCCCGGCGTGGCGATCCTTGCTCTGCGGTGCGGTGCGCGCTAACAGGATCATCCACTGATTCACGTGTGCGTTGCTGGTCCAGACCTTGGTGCCGGTGATACTCCAGCCGTTATCTGTGCGCTCAGCTCGGGTGCGAATAGAGGCGAGGTCGGAGCCTGAATCAGGCTCGCTCATACCGATGGAAAAGTAGGTTTCGCCAGCGGCAATGCCTGGCAGCAGCAACTGCTTCTGGGCTTCAGTGCCGTATCGCAACAACAATGGACCGCTCTGGCGTTCAGCGACCCAATGTGCCGCCACAGGCGCGCCGGCGGCCAACAGCTCTTCTGTTACAACAAAGCGCTCCAGTGCCGAGCGCTCCTGGCCGCCATAGGCCTTGGGCCAAGTCAGGCCGAGCCATCCCTGTTGGCCGAGCGCCCGACTGAACTCCGCGGAAAATGACGACATAAAATTGGAGCGAGGTTGCCAGCCATCGGTTACGGATGACGCGGCAATAAAAGCACGTACATCACCGCGCAGCCGGGCTGCGCCATCGGGCAGTGTGGCTGGGGGAAAGTCAAATGCGCCGGAGGTGCTCACGGCAGGCGGACAGGTAAGGGCATAACGGGCGGCAGTATAGCGCGTGCGCGCACCGACGCATCAGTGAACTGGCGATAACTCGAGAGAATTTGTCATGATCTGTTGGAGGCCAGTGAGGGGGTTGGACTGTCGGCGGATTAGTCCGCCGCGCCGGCCAACTTGTTGATATCGGTGTCGGTAAAGCTGGTGTGATCAAAAATCGCGTCAATCAGCACGATCCCCTTGGTGATGGCGTGGCTGAAATCGGCGCCCGTCAAATCTGCCCCTGTCAGGTCGGCGCCGGCCATGTTTGTTGGCCAGTTGCGACCGGTGAGGTTGGTCCTGCCGTCGAGGAGTTCCGCCGGTCCGAGGTTGGCACGCCTTAAGCTGGCGAGGCGAAACTTCGCGTAGGTCAAATTGGCGCCCTTCATATCGGCGCCGGAGAGATCGGCCTTGGTCATGTCCGCGCCGTGCATGTCGGACATCACGAATCTGGCACCCGACAACACTGCGCCGGCCATCACGCTATCACTTAAGTCTGCGCCCGATAGGTTTACATCTGTTAGGTCGACCCCTCGCATGTCTGCATTAGAAAGGTCTGCCCGCTCACCCCGACGGCCATTGGTCTCGATCCAGCGCTCATGATTGCGAATGATATTGCGGAAGGATGTCGGTAGATCAGAGCCGCGCCGCAGCAGTTCTACGCCGTCAAGAATGGCGCCGTCGAGTGCTGCTTCCTCAAGTTCCGCGCCGCGGAGAACTGCATTAGTCAGGTTGGCGTTCTTCAATGTTGCGCCGCGAAGGTCTGCCCCAGCCAGATTCGCTCCGGACAGATCGGTATTCTCAAGGTTGGCGTCTGTCAGATCGGCGCCTGACAGGTTCGATTTGCGCAAATTGGCGCCTGACAGGTTGGCACCCTTGAGTTTTGCGTTGCTGAGGTCCGATTGAATAATGGCAGAATTGGAGAGGCGGGCACCTGCGAGGTTTGCACCAGAGAAGTCCGCGCGTTCGACGCTTAGCGCGGCGTAGTCGAGGCGAACCAGCTCGATACCTTTTTTTCGATCAGCCTTGAGTAACGCCCCTTCTCGCATATCGACGCCGGCGAGCACCGCGCTAGTCAGGTTGGCGCCACGCAATATGACGCCCCGCATATCCGAGTCATTCAGCCGCGCCATGCGCAGATCCGCTTCGGCGAGGCTCGCGCCGTAGAGGTCACATTCGCGCAGGTCGGCGTGCATGAGGTCGCAATTTGCGAGGTTGGTGCCTGCCATCTTGGCGCCCTTTAGGCGAACACCCTTGAGGCTGCTGCAATACAGGTCCTGGAGGGTAAAGTTCGCCCGCGCGCCGCGGGGGTCGTTGGATAACCAGGATTGATGCTTTTCAAGAACTTCGATCAGGTCGGTCGGTGTCAACGCGTGTGTCCTTCGGGTCGTCTGACGCTGCCCCGTGGCCGAGGGGCATGAGCGGATATGTCCTCCCGATTGCTGCGCGCCCCGTCGTGTTGGAGCGGCGGATCGACGCATCAGCTAGTGGCAGGCCATGCCTGATACTGGCCCAAAATCCATTAACGCCGCGTATCTGAATGCTTGAAATTTATTTTAAATGAGGACTTTAGCGTAAAGCGAAGGTTCTCAGCGGGCGCTTAAAAATCGTGATTTTCCAGCCATGCGGCGTAAGCGGCGGCGCCGGCCTTGATGTCGAGCGACGGATTGTAACCTAGGTCGCGCGCCGCAGCGGCGATGTCAAATCGCCCGTGCAGCAAGTCGCCGGCCGTTGCGGCGCCGGCGTTGGTAATGTCAGCATTAGGGTACAGCGCGCGCACGCCGTCGGCGCTG
>JABJCZ010000378.1 GCA_018668475.1 Alphaproteobacteria bacterium
CCCGCCGCTTCCGGCAAGTGCCCGGAGCACCCCCACATCAACGGTTACCGCCGCAATGCCGCCGATACTGAGCGTTGCATCGCCCACGTAGTCCGGCGTGTGCAGAACAAAACCGCGCTCCTGCTCAACGGGACCACCCTCATACAACCCAACGACCCGGCTACTACCGACGCGCTCAACATCCTGCGCTACCAACAGATCATCAACCAGCGCCTCACCGACCGGCCGGTTGACAATCAACCCCCAGCCACCGGCTGAACTGTGCTCGACGATAATGATAATGGTCTGCGCGAAGCGCGGGTCCGACATGCCTGGAGAGGCGACCAGAACATGTCCGACAAGGCTATTCGAAGTATCGCTGCTGGCCTGCCCGGCATTCGCCGATTGCCCGTCGCCGGCGGCTAAAGCCAGCCAGAACAACAAGCCGACGGCCACGAACAAGTGCCGCGCCGAAATAACGGAGTGAAATGGAAATGGCACCTCAGTATATCTCCCTGCTCGCGCGTCGCGCGTTCAGACAGAACTATACCAGATGCTCAACCTGCAATTATCGAGCTATAAACGAGAACCGCGACCAAAATGACTGAACAGACCACCGTGCTGATTGCGCCCATGAACAGGGTGTTGCCAATCGTGCTGAGTGGACGAAACAGGCGCTCGGCCCGACGACGCCCGTCATGGCGCACGTCGCGGCCGCTGACCACAGTAAGAAACCAGCGCGACGACAAAAACGGCAAGCTGACGCGAATATCAATGGGCTGTCGCTGCCAGGTCGACGTTCTCATTGCTTCGGCCAGCGCGCGTCGCTGTTGGTCCGTAAAACTCTCCCGAATGTCGGGATCAAGGTTGTCGAGCAATCGATCAGCCCGGGAATCCCCCAAGGGCTTATCAAATGTTACATCGCTCATGATCGAACTCCCCACTGGTGACGCAAGTACACAATCCAAGCGTTCCAACCATAGCGCGCGATTCTTTACCGGATGGTTAAGGACATCCGGTCAAACGAGGTAAATTTTTGCCGATTTTTCTGTCGATTCAGGCCGCAACGGGCAGCATCATTCGAAACACCGTGCCCGTCGGGTCACTACGCAAAAGCTGCAAATCTCCGCCATGATTTTTGGCCAGGTCCCGCGCAATTGCCAGCCCGAGCCCGGTACCACCCACCCGTGCTGTGCCCACGAAGGCCTCAAACAGATGCTCGCGCACCCGCATGGGCAGGCCGGGGCCTGTATCTGCGACGTCGATGGTAACGCAGGCATCACTTTGCTCTGCCGACACACGTACCGTGCCGCCGGGCGCATGGTCCGTCAGGGCCTCGACTGCATTTTTGGTGAGATTCATCAATGCGCGGTAGAGCTGGTCCCGGTCGCCAAATACTTCGATGTCCACCGGCACATCATTGCGCCAGATAATAGCGCTGGTCGCCGGCAGCGGCAGACCACCGCCGATCTCATCGACCAGAGCTTGTAGAGGAAATCGCTGGCGGCTGGGTGTCGGCGCTTCAGACTTGGCATAGCTCATGGTCTGCGTACAGAGCGCAATAGCCCGATCGATCGCCTTTAGCAGAGCTGGTGATTGGCGCTGCACTTCTGAGTCAGGGTTAGACGCCAGACGATCTGTGACCAGCGCCGCGGTGCTGAGGATGTTGCGCAGATCATGATTGATTCGGCTGACGGCCTCACCGACCGCTGCAAGGCGAGCACGCTGACGGAGCGCCGCACGCACGCGCCGCTGCATGTATTTGAGCTCGCGCTGGGCAATCCCGATTTCGTCCCCTCGCCCACTGACGGCGAGCTCGGCACCTGTCGATTCCGGATCGCTGCGAAATGCCACCAGGCTTTCTGTCATTCGTTGAACCGGTCGAACGATCATCAGGTGCAGAATTAGAAAAATCGCTCCTGCGGTCGAGCCGGCGAGCACCAGCGAGAGCAACAGAATGCGCCACGAATAATCGAGCATCGCCATGTGCATGGGTGTCTCGTGCATGACGATATCGACGGCGATGGAGGGCTCCTCATTGGGCGACGGCGCCACAACGCGGATCGTTCGGCCGGCGCCGTTGACCATCGAATCAAGCGCATCGACAACCAGCGAGACCCAGCTTCGTGTCTCGAGAGAATAGGTCTTACTCGGCATGGGCCGGGCCGGGTCTTCAAGAATGAGCCGGCGGGTATCCGGTCGCTTGAGCGAGATCGACAACACGTCGGCACGATCAAGGAGCATTTTCGATAGCTCCTCCGTCACCATCTGGTCCGGCGCAGCCTCCACAGCCAGCGCAGCCAGTCGCGCTGCCGCTATCCGCTCAAGCAGATACACTTCGCGAAACCGCGCGATGGACGGAACGTAGATGAACACCTCGCCAACCAGCACGACAATAATGGTCAAGACCAGCAGACGCGCCGAGAGGCTGCGGGGAAACCGCACCACCGAGAGACGGCTCTTTACGGCCAACCTCTTATCCTCCAACGAAAAAACTTTCCGCCCATCATAAGGGCAGGATCAGAAAAGCGCCAAATTGCCAGAATCGCGATACCTCAATCTATTGGCGGCAAGCACGTTCAGGGCCTATCCGAACCGCTGGATCAATCGAACGAGCGCCCGCACGCGGGGGCTCATCAGCGTCGGGAAGAAATAGCTGCGCGCCACCGCAACATTGATTTCGCTGTAAGTCGGGTAAGGCGCAACCAGCGACGCCATCGCCTTGATTGGCAATCGGCGGGCAAGCATCAGTGACCACGGCTGCAACAGCTCGCCAGCCCGCTCACCCGCAATTGATACACCCAGCACACGCCCGCGCCGGGTCGTCACAACCTTGATATGCCCGGCAGGCTTGCCATCGGCGATAGCCCGGTCGGTTTCGGAAAATGCCGCGCGCAGCACGTTAATCCGGCCATGGGCCGCGCGCGCCTGCGTCTCATCAAGTCCGACCTGGGCCAGCTCGGGAGCGGTGAAAACCACGCTGGGCACCTGATCGTAACGAGTCTTTGCGGGCAGCCGGAACAGCGCATGGCGAATAATAATACCAGCCTGATACGCCGCCATATGTGTAAAGCGATGTGGGCCGGTAACATCCCCCGCAGCATAAATCCGCCGGTTGGTCGTCCGCAAGCGCCGGTCAACAGTAATGCCATCCGAGCCAAGCGCAACGCCGGCTGCCGCAAGGTTGAGGCTTTCGGTCACCGGCACCCGGCCCGCAGCCACCAGCAGATGCGACCCTTCAATTTCCAGAAACTGCCCTCCCGATGAACCATCGA
>JABJCZ010000379.1 GCA_018668475.1 Alphaproteobacteria bacterium
GCACCATGTCTCGTCTCCTTCAGTCAAACCTTCAGCCGGCAGTCTAGCGCATGCCACAGGCACTTGGCACAGGCGCTTGGCACCGGGTGGACGCTACCGTCTCTCGCCACCATACTACGCACCATGACGAATTATCCCGAAACCGGCGGCCCGATCGCCCGGCGTGTGCCGGATGGCGACAATATGGAGCGGCTGGTCTGCAATACCTGCGGCTATATCGAATACGACAATCCGAAAATTGTTGTCGGCGTGGTGGCAACCGCCGGCGACAAGGTGCTGCTGTGCCGCCGGGCCATCGAACCGCAGATCGGCTTCTGGACGTTGCCGGCAGGATTTATGGAACAGGGCGAAACGGCTGAGGATGGGGCCCGCCGCGAGGCCCGCGAGGAAGCCTGCGCCGATGTGCAGCTCAATGGCATGCTCGCGGTTTACTCGATACCGCGCATCAGTATGGTGCAGATCATCTACAGGGGGATACTGGTAGACGGCAAGGCGGCCGCCGGTCACGAGACCGAGGAGGTAGGGCTGTTCGCGCCGGAAGATATTCCCTGGGATGAACTCGCGTTTCCGTCAGTTGTCTGGGCCCTGCGCCATCATCAGGAGCTTGGCGCGGCGACGTCGTTCGCCCCGTTTACCAATCCGGAAGGTGCAATGGGCGGTTATAGAGCAGGCGCCCCGGCCAGTGACTAGACGGGATTAATCATCCAGCGCCATCAATGCGCGGGCGAAAGCCTCGGCCTCGAAAGGCCGCAAATCATCGACCCCCTCACCGACCCCGAGCGAGACCACCGGCAGGCCAAACCGGCGGGCAAGTGCGACAAGCACACCGCCCTTGGCAGTGCCATCCAGTTTTGTCAGCACCAACGCATCAATTGCCACGGCCTCGCGGAAGACCTCGACCTGATTGTGTGCGTTCTGACCGGTTGTCGCATCGAGCACCAGCAACCGTGTGTGCGGCGCATCGGCATCCAGTTTCTTCACGACGCGATCAATCTTGGTCAGCTCTTCCATCAAATGAGCCTTGTTCTGCAGGCGACCGGCGGTATCGATCAGCAGCACGTCGGTGCCTTCAGCACGCGCGCGCTCCAACCCCTCAAACGCGAGGCCGGCCGCATCGCCACCCTGACCGTCGCGCGCGACCACCGGCACCCCGGTCCGCTCCCCCCAGATTTTTAGCTGCTCAACAGCGGCCGCCCGAAAGGTATCGCCAGCGACCAACATTACGGAAAGCCCGTCATCCCGAAATTGCTTGGCAAGTTTTCCGATGGTCGTCGTTTTGCCCGTGCCATTCACACCGGCAACCAGAATGACATGCGGTTTGGCGGCCCGGTCGATGATCAACGGCTGGGCTACGGGCAGTAGAATCTTCGTGATTTCGGACGCGAGTGCCGTCTGTACGTCGTCCGCCGAGACATCCTTGCCAAACCGCTCACGGGCCAACGCCGCCGTCAGTTCAGCCGCAGTGGCCGCGCCCATATCAGATGTGATCAGAAGCTCTTCCAGCTCTTCAAGGGCGTCGTCATCAAGCTTGCGACCTGAAAAAATTCCACCGATGCCACTGCCGAGATTTGACGATGTGCGTTTGAGACCACCGCGCAGCCGGGCGAGCCAGCCGCGCTTCTTTTCGCCTTCGTCCACCATCAGGCAGCCCTGCCAAACAGTCGCTCACCGTCGGAGCGGATAATATCGGCGACCAGCAGCGCGCCGTCGGGTGCTTCACCCTCGATGGAGACCGGCGCGTAGGTTTCGGTCCGCCCCGCACCATCTGTCTCGATCAACACGCGCGCGCTGGCGCCGACGGCACCCGCCAGATGGCGTGTAACTGCCTCTGCCCCTGCTGCTCGCAGGCAGGCTGCCCGCTCACGGCGCACCGCCCCGTCGACCTGCGGCATCTGGGTCGCCGGCGTACCTGGGCGTGGCGAATAGGGGAAAACATGGAGCCAGGTAAGCCCGGCCTCGTCCACCAGATCAAGCGAGCGCTGGAACATGGCATCCGTCTCGGTAGGAAAGCCCGCGATGATATCGGCGCCGAAAACGATCTCCGACCGGCGCTCCTTGAGGCGGCGAGTTAGCTTAATGACATCATCCCGCAAATGGCGGCGCTTCATGCGTTTCAGAATCATGTCATCGCCGGCCTGCACACTCAGATGCAAATGCGGCATCACGCGCGGCTCGGTGGCAATGAGGTCTTCCAGTTCAGAATCAATCTCTACCGGATCAAGCGACGACAGCCTGAGGCGCGGCAAATCCGGTACAGCTGCCAGCAGACGGCGCACGGCCTGGCCGAGCGTCGGCTGGCCTGGCAGATCGGCCCCATATGACGTCAGGTCAACGCCGGTCAGCACCAGTTCCTGATAGCCGTTCCCAACCAACCGGCGGGCTTCGGCGACCACATCTCCCAGCGGCACACTGCGACTGTTGCCCCGGCCAAAAGGAATAATGCAAAAGGTGCAGCGGTGATCGCACCCCTGCTGGACCTGCACAAAGGCCCGTGCCCGGCCTTCAAATCCAGCCAGCATATGGCCCGCCTGCTCACGCACGGCCATAATGTCATTGACTGCGATCCGTGCGTTGGCTCCGCGAATGAAACTAGCCGGATCCATTTTTTCCGTATTGCCGATCACCTGATCGACCTCGGGCATCGCCGCCCACGGGGCAGGATCGATCTGCGCGGCGCAGCCGGTAACAACGATCCGCGCGGAAGGTCGTTCGCGGCGGGCCCGGCGAATGGCCTGGCGCGCCTGGCGCTCCGCCTCGGACGTGACGGCACAGGTGTTTATGAAAACAGCATCTTCCAGCCCGGCGGCCTCCGCGTGCCCGCGCATCACCTCTGACTCGTAGGCGTTGAGGCGGCAACCGAAAGTAATGACGTCGTTTGTGCTGCTCATGGCGACATTCAAGCCAATGTGCCGGAAAAGCTGCTACCGACCGGCCCAGCCATAATGACGTGACTGTCAGAGGCCCGCCACTCGATCTCAAGTTCCCCACCATCCAGCGTGACAATGGCAGCCCGGCCCAACAATCCACGCTGCACGCCAGCGACAACTGCTGCACAGGCGCCGGTCCCGCAGGCCTGCGTCAAGCCAACACCTCGCTCCCACACTCGCAAACGGACGGCAGCATCATCGTGGATTTCAGCGACCCCTATGTTGGCACGCTCCGGAAACAGGTCATCATGCTCAAGCACGGGGCCCAGCGCCGCGAGGTCAACGGCATCCGCATCTTCAACAAAAAACACGGCATGCGGATTGCCCATGTTGACCGCAACGGGATTCTTGAGAGGGCCCTGCACGAGGTCAAGCGAAGCGGTGTCCATTTCGCGCGCCAGCGGGATATCTGCCCAGTCGAGCCGGGGCATGCCCATATCGACAGAGATACGGTCCTCACCGTGCCCGCTGGCCACGAGCACACCGGCACCGGTCTCAATGGCAACTTCGGACTTGCCGGTCTCGCGCAATAGCAGGTAGCCGACACAGCGTGTCGCGTTGCCGCAAGCATCAACCTCACCGCCATCGGCATTCCAGATGCGCATGGCGGCATCGGACGAGCCGTCGACCGGCGCATCAATAGCAATCAGCTGGTCACAACCGACGCCCGTGCGCCGCCGCGCGATGGACTGCACGGCCCGGGTGGAGATATCAAGCGGGCGTGCGCGGAGGTCGAGAATGACGAAATCATTCCCGAGGCCGTGCATCTTAATGAAATCGAGGCCGCTCATAAGCCGGGTTATAGGGGTATCCCGAGCCCCAGGTAAAGCGTTGTGAACGCCTGAAACCCAAGGCGGGTGCGCTTGACTTGCCTCCTGGATGGGCCTAGTTTTCGCCCACTTCCACATGGAAGAGTTGTTTTCGCCTCCGAGGAGGCACGTCAGTCCGCGAGTTTCGCGCGCTGGCGCTTTTCTCGTTTGGCTGTTTTTAGCCGTTTTTTGCGCTTTTTTGGCCCCGGAGCCTGATTTTTGTTCGACACACTGTCAAACCGCCTTGGCGATGTATTTGACCGCCTGACCCGCCGCGGAGCGCTCTCCGAAGCGGATGTTGGCGCGGCGATGCGTGAAGTACGCATTGCGCTGCTTGAGGCCGATGTCGCGCTGCCGGTGGTCAAGGACTTCATCGACCAGGTGAAGGAGCGCGCCGTTGGCGCTGATGTGATCAAGAGCGTCGCTCCGGGTCAGCAGGTCATCAAAATCGTCAACGACCAGCTGGTCGAAATGCTGGGAAGCGAAGCGGCGAAGCTGAATTTCGGCGGCGAGCCACCTTCGGCCGTGTTGATGGTTGGCCTTCAGGGGTCAGGTAAAACGACATCAAGCGCCAAGATCGGCCTGCATCTACAAAAGCAGCACAAAAAGCGCGTTCTGCTGGCATCGCTCGATACCCGGCGCCCGGCTGCCATGGAACAGCTCGCGGTGCTGGGTGAGCAGGCCGGCGTTGCCACGCTGCCGATAGTTGCCGGGGAAAAACCGGTTGCCATTGCCAAACGCGCCATGAAGGCGGGCCGTCTTGAAGGTTTCGACGTCGTGATGCTCGATACGGCCGGGCGATTGCATGTCGACGACGAACTCATGGCCGAAGTAGTGGCCGTGCGTGATGTCGCCAAGCCGACCGAGACCCTGCTTGTGGCAGACGCCATGACCGGCCAGGACGCCGTGAACGTCGCCACCAGCTTCAAGGAGCGGGTCGACGTGACGGGCATTGTGCTGACCCGGGTGGACGGCGACGGACGCGGCGGTGCAGCGCTCAGCATGCGCGCGGTGACGGGCTGCCCGATCAAACTCATCGGTGTCGGCGAAGCGATCGATGCGTTGGAACCGTTTCATCCGGATCGAATCGCTTCGCGCATTCTTGGCATGGGCGACGTCGTGTCGCTGGTCGAGAAGGCCCAGGAGACGATGGACTCGGACGAAGCCGAGAAGCTCGCCAAGAAACTCAAGAAGGGCAAGGGCTTCGACCTCAACGACATGGGCACGCAGCTCGGCCAGATGCGCAAGATGGGCGGCATGGATGGCCTGATGGGCATGTTGCCGGGCGTCGGCAAGGTGAAAAAGCAGCTCGCTCAGGCCAATGTTGATGACAAGTCGCTCTCGCACCTGCAGGCGATCATCACGTCGATGACCCCGGTGGAGCGCGCCAACCCGAAAGTGCTGAACAGCTCGCGCAAACGACGCATCGCGGCAGGCTCGGGCACGTCTGTGCAAGAGATCAACCGGCTGCTCAAGCAGTTCAAACAAATGAACATGATGATGAAGCGCGTCGGCAAGATGGGCGAAAAAGGACTGAAGCGCCACGGCGTGCCGGGCATCCTGCCGCCGATGGGCTAGAAATTCTGAGACACCACGAAACGTAATGAATACGGCGCTGCGGCGTCACCCAACGAGGCGCTACGGCGCCGCCAAATGATTTATCAAAGGAGCAACAACGCATGTCATTGAAGATCCGGCTTTCCCGGGCAGGGGCAAAAAAACGCCCATACTACCGAGTTGTCCTGGCCGATGCGCGCAGCCCGCGCGATGGTCGCTACCTGGAGCGTCTGGGCAGCTACAACCCGATGCTGCCGAAAGAC
>JABJCZ010000040.1 GCA_018668475.1 Alphaproteobacteria bacterium
CCGATTTCTTTTTCTTTTTTGCTTAATACCTTATCGAGCTGTTCAAACCATTTGGCCGCTGCAGAGATAGATAGCTGTGCGATTTCACCGGCGTGCTTCTGATTTATTTTGACTGCGAGGGCCTCGGGCTTCAGACGGTAACCGCTGCATGCCTCGCAGGATGTTGTGCTCTGGAATTTGCCAAGTTCATCTCGCAGCCAGGCACTGTCGGATTCAGCCCATCGGCGTTCCAGATTGGGCAAAACCCCCTCAAAGGGTTTGGTCGCCGAGTATTCCCGGTCACCGTCATCGTAGGTGAAGGTCATCTCTTCGTCGCCCGAACCTGTCAGAATGATCTGATGCAATCTCTCCGGCAGCTCGTTCCAGGGCAGTGTGGTGCTTTCTTTGTAGTGCCGGGCGATGCTGTCCAGCGTCTGGGCGTAATACGGCGATGACGAGCCCGCCCAAGGTGCTACAGCGCCGTCGCGCAAACTGAGGCCTTCGTCGGGAATAACCATTTCCGGGTCGAAGAACAGGCGGGAGCCCAATCCATCGCATCTCGGGCATGCGCCATGCGGATTATTGAACGAAAACAGCCGCGGCTCGATTTCCTCAATCGTGAACCCGGATACCGGGCAGGCGAATCGCGATGAGAATGTTGTGTGCTCGCCACTGTCGGCATCTTCGACGATCACCAGCCCGTCGGTGAGGGAGAGCGCCGTTTCGATACTTTCGGCAAGGCGGTTGCTCAGGTCGTCCTGCATGACGATCCGGTCAACCACAACCTCGATATCATGCTTTTTCTTTTTATTGAGCTCAGGCGTGTCGTCGAGTGAATAGAGCTCACCATCAATCCGGACGCGGGTGAAGCCGCGCTTCATAAGCGACGCCAATTCCTTGCGGTATTCCCCTTTGCGCCCACGAATAATCGGTGCCAACAAGTAGAGCCGCCGGCCTTGGGGCATGGCCATGACGCGATCAACCATCTGGCTGATTGTCTGACTTTCGATTGGAAGGCCTGTGGCCGGTGAGTAGGGCACACCGACCCGGGCGAAGAGCAGCCGTAGGTAGTCATATATTTCCGTTACCGTGCCGACCGTAGAGCGCGGGTTGCGTGACGTCGTTTTTTGTTCAATGGAGATCGCCGGCGACAACCCCTCAATCGAATCGACGTCAGGCTTCTGCATCAATTCCAGAAACTGCCGGGCGTATGCCGACAGGCTCTCGACATACCGTCGCTGTCCCTCAGCATAAATCGTATCAAATGCCAGGGACGACTTGCCGGAACCGGACAGTCCTGTGATGACAATGAGCTGATTGCGCGGCAATTCAACGTCCACGCCCTGCAAATTGTGCTCGCGGGCGCCACGGACGGTGATCAGCGTGGGGTCGTGTCGGGTCGGGAGGGTGCGTTTAGCCATGGTTTTCGTCGCCGAATATAGGGCTGCTTTCGGTCCTTGGCGAGCCTTCGCTGTTGCCCTTGCGGGGACCGCTGGATAGGCTGCGATGAAACGGCTGAAACACCGGTTTTGGCCAGACCAACGGGGGAAATAATGGCAGGCAGTGTCAACAAGGTCATTCTCGTGGGAAACCTTGGACGGGACCCAGAATCGCGCCAGATGCAGGGCGGCAATTCTGTCGTGAATTTGTCCGTGGCAACGTCCGAATCGTGGCGGGACAAAAGTAGTGGTGAACGTCGGGAAAAGACCGAATGGCACCGCGTGGTCATATTCAACGAGCACCTTGTGGACGTCGCCCAGAAGTATCTCAAAAAGGGCTCGAAGGTTTATGTGGAAGGCCAGTTGACCACGCGCAAATGGACCGACCAGTCCGGTGTTGAGAAATATTCGACTGAAGTTGTGCTGAACCGGTTTCGTGGCGACCTACAGATGCTGGATCGTCCCGGTGAGGGTGGCGGCGGTGGTGGCTACAATCAGGATAGTGGCGGTGGAGCGCCTAGTGGTGGCGGTGCGCCGTCCGGCGGTCCCGATTTGGATGATGATATCCCGTTCTAGCGCCATTGTTGTTGCGGAGCAAGGGTGATTTGCGCGCCCGCAAGTCACTGTTCTTGATGACATCATGACTGCAGTCAGGACGAATAAAATGTGCCGGCCCCGGCATCCGGGACCGGCATTTTTTATGGTGTTCTACGGCGTTGTTGATAGCCGCAAAATAATGTAAATTGAAGGCCATTGGATTGCACAAGCGATTCGCATGGAAATATTTTGTTTTCAATAATTTAGAGCATGTCCTTGAGCACTGAGCCGCCGCTCCCGCCGTCTCCGGATATACCGTCTGACGAGCCGCCAGAATACCCGCCTGTCTCCATCGAAGAGGAGATGAAAAGCTCGTATCTCGATTATGCGATGAGCGTCATTGTATCGCGGGCACTGCCCGATGTGCGGGATGGGCTCAAGCCTGTACACCGACGCATCCTGTACGCCATGCACGAAAGTGGTTACGAGTGGAACAAGCCGCACCGTAAGTCCGCCAGAGTAGTCGGTGATGTGATGGGTAAATATCATCCGCACGGCGACTCAGCGATTTATGACGCGATGGTGCGTATGGCACAGGATTTTTCCATGCGCCTGCCCTTGCTGGATGGTCAGGGCAATTTCGGCTCCATGGACGGGGATC
>JABJCZ010000380.1 GCA_018668475.1 Alphaproteobacteria bacterium
AGGCGATTCGTGCCGCTCTATGGCCGCGCACACCTCAAGGTCTGGGATCTCGGCGCACATCTCGATCAGTGTTCGGCCCATGCGCCCGCCGGCGCCCGCGATAGCTATCCTGGTCATGACGAGGTACCAGCCAGCGTGCGAAACGTACTCATGAGAATTTCATTTCCTCGAAGAATTTTTTGACACCATCCAGCCAGGAACTGGCGCGTGGGCTGTGTTTATCGCCATTACCGGATAGTGATTTGGAGAATTCTTTCAGTAGCTCCTTTTGCTCTTTCACCAAGTTAACAGGAGTTTCTACGACCACGCTGCATATCAGATCCCCAACGGCACCACCACGCACCGAGCGAACGCCCTTGCTACGCAGGCGGAACATTTTTCCTGTTTGCGTTTCGGCCGGGATCTTGAGCATGACCCGACCTTCAAGTGTGGGCACCTCTAGTTCCCCGCCGAGCGCTGCGACCACGAAATCGATCGGCACTTCGCAGCGAAGATCGCTGCCGTCGCGCGAAAAGATGGGATGCGTCTTAACCACGACGTTGACATACAAGTCACCGGGCGGACCACCACTTTGCCCCGGTTCACCCTCACCGGACAGCCGAATACGGTCACCGTTATCGACTCCAGCAGGTACCTTGACGGAAATCGTTTTGTGCCCACGCGCCTTCCCGCTACCACTACAGCTGGCACAGGGATCGGATATTAGCGAACCAGAGCCACGACATTTCGGGCAAGTCTGCTGCACTGAAAAAAATCCCTGCTGCATGCGGACCTGGCCAGCACCACCGCAAGTGCCGCATGTACTTGGTGGCCGACCGCTACGAGATCCTTTGCCGCTACAGGTTGTACAGCTGATCAACGTCGGCACACGAATCTTAATCTCGGTTCCGGCAACCGCGTCTTCCAGCGACATTTCCAGGTCATAGCGCAAATCTGCGCCGCGATAAGCGCGTGAGCCGCCACCGCGGCCACCACCGAAAATATCGCCGAAGACGCTATCGAAGACATCGCCAAACCCGGCACCACCGGAGAAACCGCCGGCACCCGCCGAGGGGTCGACACCCGCGTGTCCAAACTGATCATAAGCCTGTCTTTTGCGCGAATCGCTCAGGACCTCGTAGGCTTCCTTTATCTCCTTGAAGCTCTCTTCGGCGTCCGCCTGATCTGGGTTTCGATCGGGGTGGTGCTTCATCGCCATGCGGCGATATGCCTTCTTCAGATCAGCTTCCGCAGCATTGCGGTCAACACCGAGAACTTCGTAATAGTCGCGCTTGGCCATAGAGATCCTGATTGATATTAAGCTCGCAAAACGGCAAAACCCGAACAGGCGCTCAACCTGCTCGGGTCACTGCCATCGTAGCGTAGTCGAGGTTACTTCTCGTCTTTCACTTCCTCAAAATCGGCGTCAACGACATTATCGTCGGCCGCAGATTCCGGGCCCGCGTCGTCCCCGGCCGCACCCGCTTCGGCGCCTTCTTTCGCCTGTGCTGCTTCATAGGCTTTCTGGGCAAGTTTGCCTGACACCTCACCGAGCCGCTGACTGGTCTCGTTAAGCTCAGTAACATCGTCGCCCTCAAGCGCTTTCTCCACAGCCGCTGTTGCGGCCTCGATTTCCTGACGCTCTTCGTCGGTCACCTGATCGCCAAGGTCGGCAACGGATTTCTTCGTCGCATGAACCAGCGAGTCGGCCTGGTTGCGTGCGTTGACGAGCTCCTGAAATTTACGATCGTCCTCAGCGTGAGCTTCGGCGTCTTTCACCATATTCTCGATTTCCTCGTCAGAAAGACCGCTCGAGGCTTTAATAATGATGGACTGCTCTTTACCCGTCGCTTTGTCCTTCGCGGACACATTGAGAATGCCGTTCGCATCGATGTCGAACGCGACCTCGACCTGGGGCATGCCACGCGGCGCCGGAGGTATATCAGCCAAATCGAATTTGCCGAGTGATTTATTGGCATCGGCGCGCTCACGCTCACCTTGCAGAACGTGAACTGTTACCGCCGTCTGATTGTCGTC
>JABJCZ010000381.1 GCA_018668475.1 Alphaproteobacteria bacterium
AACGCCGCCGCCTCAAACGCACTGCGGCCGAGTAATGACACAACGGCCCGCGCCTGGCGGATAAGTGGAAGGGCAAAATCGGTCGGGTCAATGAGCAACACGTTGGGCATGGTTTCCAGCATTCTGTAGAAACTCAGGTCCCGATAGCCAAGGGCCGGAACATGGTCCTTGATGGCGAGGTATGTGCCGACCGGCAGTTCCTTCGCCACTTGGTGGATCATCGCAATCTGATCGAAAAATTCTGGCGTCTGCCCTGACAACAGAATTTCAGGTTCCATTTGCAGCGCCATGAAAACGTACGGCTTGTCGGACGCCATTAGCGCGTCCGCACCAACGCTGTTGCGGACCAGATGCTTGTATACGGTGCGACGCCTGAAATGAAAGCGAATGTGGCGCCATGGGCTGTAGCCGAACTTGGTCACCTTGTCATACTTGCGTAGGTGCCAGTATGTCGTTCGCAGAAGAATAAGAACGGTCGTTTTGAACAATCGCCAGAGACCGATCCCGGCAAAGAATTTTCGCCGCACGTCCATGTGAAACGGTGGTGGCACGAGGTCCTCTGCTGACATTCTGCTATCGGTATTGCGCGCCTTTTCGTGAGCTGCCTGCAACCAGGTCTCATTCACCTTTATGCCGTCTTTCCAGATCATTCGGTCATGCAGGAACGAATAACCAAGACAGCGGGTTCGCACACCCAGTCCGCGCGCAACGTCACAAACGACCCGTCGTGCATTCATAGCGACAGTTACATTGTGACGCTTGAAGATGTCCTCGACGCCCTGATAGATCGCGACGAACTGGCGAACCCATTCTTCGTACGACTGCCCGGTCTCAATTCGAGTATAAGGAAACGTCGTGCACCCGGTGAAGTAAAGCCGGCGATCAGCCAGATTATAATGGAACACTGTATCGAAGCGCTGTTCAATCTCTCGCGCCTTGTCCATAAGTGAACTGCCGTCGGCCGGCAGTGCATCCATCATTTCAGCGGTGCTGTAGACGGCCTCGAACAGGCCGGTCGCCATCAGGGGTTTTACATCCTGGGAAAACCGTACCAGACCGATTATCCGAACGCCGCCGCGGTCCTTAAGGAGCTTCAGCATCGGCATGGAGAACCGTTTTTCGTCACCAACCGCTTCATAAATGATGCAGTCGCCAGCGCCAATCATTTCGTTCATTTGTTACCTACCACGGAGTATGAAATTCAACTCCGCCTGCAGCATCAGCTGCGGCGAAGCGTTTGTATAAAAGTTGCGCCGGGTCGTATGTCCCGGTGATTGAAGCCGCCACGCGAGGCGCTGATGCGCCGTTCCCATAAGGGCAAGACGGCGCACTGCGGGGCAGCACATTGCCGAG
Organism: Alphaproteobacteria bacterium; assembly: GCA_018668475.1. Taxonomy (GTDB): domain Bacteria; phylum Pseudomonadota; class Alphaproteobacteria; order UBA828; family UBA828; genus JABJCZ01. The sequence goes on from JABJCZ010000381.1 coordinate 1,354, forward strand.
CTTTTCCACGACGGCACTTGCCGTCGCTGCGCATTCAATAACGTTGGCGCCTCGCTCGCGCCCGTCCTGCCGACCGCCAACATTGACAACCGGCAACCCAAACAACCCGGCCTCGATGATGCCGCTCGATGAATTGCCGACCATGACCGACGCATGACGCAACGCGCTGGGATACAACCTGGCTCCCAAGGCCTCATGAAAAACAACGTTGTCATCGCCCGCGACAAAATCATCGATTCGGTGCCGGGCCTCCATACTGCCGGGGTCCGCGTTGGGCGCGGTGATGAGGCTCGGTCCGGGCGTTGCAGAGAGGGCGGCCAACACTGCATCCAGCGCTGCCAGAGGTTCCGTCGCATTGGTTTCAGGATGCACCGTTACGAGCCGCAAACCCGCCACCGACGGGAGACCGACTTCCTGAGAAAATACGTCCTGATCCAGCACAGGTAGTGCGATCAAAGTGTCGAGGCCGGGTGCACCGGTCACCGTAATTCTCCACGGCTCCTCACCCATGCCCGCAATGCGGGTCGCCGCCTCAACCGTTGCGGCGCAATGAAGATGCGCGAGCTTGGTAATCGAATGCCGAATGCGATCATCCAACGCGCCATAGGTCAGCTCGCCGCCATGCAGATGCACAATCGGCACGTTCAACGGCACAAGACCAAGCGTCGCAGGAAACATGTCCAGCCGGTCACCAATTACGACGGCGCGATCGGGTTTGAGCCGCAGGGCCAGTTGGCCAGCGGCCTCAAGGATCGACGCCATGGCATTGGTTGCCGCGATCTCGTC
>JABJCZ010000382.1 GCA_018668475.1 Alphaproteobacteria bacterium
ATTTCGCGCCGTTCAGGGCGCTCAAGGATGCGCCGCTGGGTTTGACCGCACATGTCTGCTTTAGCGCTATCGACGAAGAACATCCGGCCACCCTGTCCGAGCGTGTCATTGCTGACATCATTCGGGGTGAAATTGGGTTTGACGGGCTGCTGTTCAGTGATGACCTGTCTATGGGCGCGCTGCAGGGGGATGTGGGCTCACGTGCCGCACGGTCGTTGGCCGCTGGATGTGATATTGCCTTGCACTGCAATGGCAGTATCAAGGAAATGGAAGCAGTCGTTGCTGCCGTGCCGCGGTTGAGCGCAGAGGCCACTGCCAGATGGGATAGAGCTGTTTTGAAAAAGAGGGAAAAAACTACTGATATCAGTGCATTGAAGGCAGAGCTTGAAAGTTTGCTGAATCAAGCCGGTCCTCTATGAGTGACCTGCAAGGATTTCTGCTTCAAGCGTCGATCTGGGTAATTCCGTTATTGCTGGCCATCCCGCCGCACGAGGCTGCACATGCATGGGTCGCCCGCCATTATGGTGATGACACGGCTTCCAAACTCGGGCGCGTGACGTTCAATCCCATCAAGCACGTCGATATGTTTGGCACCATCTTGCTGCCAGGGCTGCTCATCCTCGTGTCGGCGCCGTTTATATTTGGCTATGCGAAGCCTGTGCCGGTCAATTTTTCACGCCTGCGCAACCCGAAGCGCGACATGATCTGGGTCGCGCTAGCCGGCCCGGCGTCAAATATCCTTCTGGCATGCATAGGGGCGGTGTTGTTGCATGTTGCCATTGTTGTGCCGGGAATATTTGGCGCGTGGCTTCAGACCACTCTTTCCTTGCTGGTTCAACTCAACATCGTGTTAGCCGTATTTAATATGTTGCCGGTGCTGCCACTTGATGGCGGGCGAGTGTTAACGGGTTTGCTGCCGCTTAACCTCGCGCGCGCGTTTGCCCGCACCGAGCGCTATGGCATGGTTGTTTTGCTAGGGCTTATTATCATTTTACCGTTAATTGCGAGCCAAATTGGCGTAGTCTTTAGCCCACTCGCATGGGTGATTCTGCCGATTACCGATGCGATCAGGACGGTGATATTTACCGTCTTTGGTCTGATTTGAGCTGAAACATGGCCCAGAGCGAAAACAGCAAGCCCGTGCGCGATACTTCAGTCGACTTTGAAGACGGCGCACCACGCGTGACGACGAGCGACGCCCTGATTCTCGATCTGGATGGCTTTGAGGGGCCGCTTGATGCGTTGCTCGGGCTGGCCCGGACCCAGAAGGTTGACCTCACTAAAATATCGATCCTTCAGCTTTCAGAGCAATATCTCGCGTTCATTCAGGGCGCGCAGAATCTCAAGCTGGAGATCGCGGCGGATTACCTCGTCATGGCGGCGTGGCTGGCCTACATGAAATCGCGCCTGTTGCTCCCGGCACCCGAAGAGGATGATGAGCCGAGCGGCGAGGAAATGGCGGAAGCTCTGGCTCGGCGTCTGCGGCGGCTCAATGCGATGCGGGAAGCGGTGCAAAAACTATTGCAGCGCCCCCGCCTTACCCACGACGTTTTCGGGCGGGGCGCGCCAGAAGGCGTCAACGTGGTGCGGATTCCTGTGTTCGAGTCCTCGCTGTTCGACCTGCTCAAGGCCTATGTGACGCAGGATGCCCGGGTGCAGGCAGAGAATTTGGTGATTACGGCCTCCGAAGTCTATTCGATGGAGGATGCCTATCGGCGGTTGGCCGATATGCTGGGCACAATGCCGAACTGGGAATCTCTGGCGCGTTTTTTGCCACAGGCTAACGCCGATCCGCTGGTCAACCGCTCGGCGGTTGCCACAACGTTTGCCGCATCTCTTGAACTGGCCCGCGAAGGGCGCCTGAGCATCCGCCAGCATGAACCCTTTGGACCCATCTACATTCGACATATTGAGGACGCCACATGACCGCGGATCCAGACGTGATCATCGAAGAGAATACCGAAGTTTCGTCGGACAACGCGACCGAGGAAGGGTTTTCGGAAGAGGCTCGTAATATGCGGGTACTTGAGGCG
>JABJCZ010000383.1 GCA_018668475.1 Alphaproteobacteria bacterium
ACCGTGACGGAATCGCGCACGGGATCGCCTTCTGGTTCAATCTTCATCTCGGTCCTGGGGTCACACTATCGACATCGCCAGGAGCGCCGCCGACCCATTGGCACCAAGCCGTATACACACTGCCGGAGCCCATGGAGATCAAACAGAACGAACCTGTGCGACTGTTTGCGTCACACGATCAGAGCAAGATCACGCTGACATTGGGAAGCTGAACAAAGATTATTCCGCGAAAGCCGGTGCAATCTCTTCAGTAAAACGATGCATCTGTTCTTTGACCATCTCATGCGGTTTGCGACCAACATTAAAGTACAGAATGACTTCATCGATCCCTGCAGCCTGAATATTTTTCAGACTATCGATGATCTTAGCCGGGGAACCGATAAGAATAGATCGATCAGATAAATCTTCTTTCTTGGTATTCCGCAAAACTTCATTGATCTTCATGAAATAATGCATGGTCGGCGGCATCTTACTCGGGTCATCGGGAAAGGCGCGCAACACGCAGTTCTGAAAGTAGTCGATTTGATACTGGCGCCCACGATCTTCTTCCTCAGGCGTATCAGCGATATAAATAAAATAGCTGCAGATCGCTTTACCCGGTGTATTGCCTTCTGCAATCGTTGCGTCTCGATACGCATCGACAGCTTCCTTCAGCCCCCCGAACACCATCGCGGCTGCGAAGGGCGCATAGGCGATGTTGAAACCTTTGCGCGCTGCCAGATCAACAGAGGTTTTCGAGAACGACCCGACATAAATCGGGATAGGATCCTGCACCGGCTTCGGCGTAATCTCCATGTCATCAATATGATAATGCTCGCCGTGATGCGACCAAACGCCGGGATCGGTCCAGGCCTTGTTCAAAACATCTAGCCCTTCCTCAAACACCTCAGCCGAGGTCATGAAGTCTGCACCAAACGGGACATACTCTGCTCTGTCATAGCCACGACCACACGCATAATCGACACGCCCACCCGATAGCAAGTCGAGCGTTGCCCACATCTCGGCAACATGAATGGGGTGATGGATTGGCAGCACGTTTACGGCCGGTGCCAAGCGGATATTCTTGGTCTCGGAAATTATACTCGCCAGCAAAATATCTGGCCGAGAATTCACCCCAAGGCGGTCAAAATGATGTTCGCCTATCCAGGCAGAATTGTACCCCAGCTTGTCGGCAAGGATCGCCTGTTCGCGAATTTCCAGAACAAATTGAGATGCCGTTCTTGGGTTGTCTGGATAATGATTATCCGAAAGCGTGAAATAGCCAAACTTCAATAAAACCTCCTATGCCAACATATTTTGTTTCTATTGAAGTTGCCCCGACATGAAAAGTGCGGCAATTGAGCCGCCCTCTAAATGAACAGCAGAACTGTCAGGCTAGTTCGTATGGCACTTGTTCGGGGCCCTTAATGACAACCCGACTGCCATCTTCGAGGTAGCGATACTGCTTAAAGGTGCCAGAGCGTTTAGAGCGCACGATCACCGCGATGGATTTCTCGTCACCGGCAAATTCAGAATGAATGAGCCAGGGCTTTACGACGTCGACGTCACCTTGCTCGCAATATTCCGCATGGCTTTCGCTGGTCTCAAACGTGCCATCTGGCTTCTCTTCAGCATCGAAATGAACTATGCGCTCCTGGCCAGACAGAACGCCATAAATTGTCCAGGCCGAGCCGTGATCATGGATCATAGCAAAACCACCCGGCTTTTTGATCAACGCGTTGATGACAAACCCGTAATCGGGGTCTTCATAAAACAACAAATTCTGAACCCGGTTAGTTTCCGGATTAAAGCCCGTAATCGGCCAGTCTTTAGCGTGCGCTTTAACATCAGGGTCAGCGATCACTTCTTTTAAATGTTCACGGCACAATTCCCAGCGGTCCGGTTCCGGCACTCCGTCCTCAAAGATTTTGCGCATCGCGACAATAAATTTTTCAACCGCCGGCAGCATCGGCCGGACCATACCATCAGGCATATTAAGCTCTCCCTTTATTGCGGGACATAAATTGTCGACGGATCTCGACCATGTGCTCGGCCATGACCGGATCATAATCTACTTCGGTCATCGGCTCGGGATCCCAGTGATTAAATTCATCAACGCCACGCACCAAGGCAGCAGATTTTTTACCATCCACCGGGTCATACATGGTCTCGCGAACATGGGTC
>JABJCZ010000384.1 GCA_018668475.1 Alphaproteobacteria bacterium
ATTGGCCATGTTCCATTTTTCGGAACCACGGATATCGAACATCTGCGCCGGTAACGGAGAAAACTCGCCGCGCGCTGCAGAAAATTCCTTGTAGGCCTTTGCCTGCTCAGCACTCAGCAGGTGCGCACGCGCCTGCAGATCACCAAAGCGGCGCTCGTTCTTCGCCCATAGCTTGTCAAAACTGGCTTTGAACTTGTCATCACCGGTCAACAGATAGGCCCGAACATTGGCCCAACCGAGGCCCAACGTGCCACGCACGTCAGCCATGACTCCCAGCAAATCGCGCCGGGCCTTCATGTTGCCGACGTTCATGGGGACGGACCCTTCAAGATCAATCATCCGGGTGATTGCAGCCACCATCACTGCCGCACGCGGGGCAGCCTCGGTGTCCAGAATGCTGTTCGCCGGCTGTTCATCAGGGCTATTGGCAATCGCTTCTACTTCGGCCTGCGCAATCCGAAACTCAGCCAGAATGCCTTTATACTCGGCCCATCTCGCAACACTTTCGGCGCTGCTCCAGGTCTTTGAGAGCCGGTCCATATTGACGCTTTTATCCTCGATACCCGCCCACACGTCAGCGCGCTCGGCCTTGAATTTTTCATTACCGGTCAACATCCAGCCCCGCAAGGCGGCAAGCGAATCGGTAATGTCGCCAGCCAACCCAGCGCTGGCAGCGGCGGTTGGCACGCGCACGTCAGCAATCCGGTTGGTTTTGGACCCAATAGAATCGGCCTCGAACAGGCTCACGCCCACCGCAACAACAAGGATTGCGGCAACCGCCGCAAACCCGATCATAAGCCTCAGTCCAATATTCAATTTCAGACCATTTTTTAGTTTTAAACCGCCACGACCGGTGGTCGATTTGCCGGACTCCAGGTCCGCGCTTTCAGCTTCCAGCTGCATTTCTTTTAACCTTTTCAATTCAATTAGTTAGCCGTTCCAACATCCCACCCGCATTCAAGACGAATTTCGTGAAAAAACGATGAAGTTGTAAGCTGTTTTACCTAGGTAGAAGCACAGGGCCCGCCGTGTCGGCAAATGGGACCGACGTTGGGCTAACGGGTAGTTGCAAAACGAGTCCGAATTACTATGATTCTGTGCGTGTAAGCGTCAGTCGCTAGGCGCCGATTGTGCGACGGTTGCCAGGGTCTGACCGGCACTGGGAATTGGAACGAGAGACACGATGGCAGCATCTTCCTGGTTCAGCGGCGGCCGGCGTGACGTCATTTCCAACGAAAACGCGGCGCGCCTGATTGATACCCTGCCGGCGCCGGCAGGCGCCTTGCACAGCGGTGATGGCACCATCCTTTACGTCAATGATGCATTGGAAGAAGCGTTTGGCGCCCCGCGCTCACAGTTGCTTGGCCAAGGCATTCAGCATTTTCATACCGACCCGGGCGATGGCGCCGCGCTGGCCGAACAGCTTCAGGGCATGGGATATGTCCATGACGCCGACGTAACCTGGCGACGCCCGAACGGCACTTTGATGGATGTTCGCCTGTCCGCCCGCGTTACCGAAATTGGCGGTGAGCCCATTGCGGTGTTTCTGGTCAAGGACATCACCGCAGAGCGCGCGGCTGAGGCGGAGGCCAGGCGACTGCGCGAGGCCATCGACAACATGGGCGAAGGGTTTGTCCTGTACGATTCCGAGCAGCGTCTGGTCTTCTCCAACAAAAAATACCGCGCCCTGTATCCCGAGCTGGCAAATTTGACGATGCCCGGTGCGCGGCGCGAGGACATTCGCCGAATGTTTGCCGAATCCGACGCTGCGGCCCAGATGCCGGACGCCTATACGGATCTCGTGCCGGAGCTGGATGCGAACAGCGGCCACAAAACCGGGCGGGCGACCCGAGAAGTCGAGTTCAGACGGCTCGACGGTACCAACATCAAAATCAGCGATTTCCAGCTTTCCGACGGCAGTATTATCGGCGTGCGAACCGACATTACCGACATTCGCGCACGCGACCGGCACCTGCGGGCGATCTACGAAAATGCCTTCGTGGGCATTGCGCTGGTTGACGATCAGGGCCGCGTGGCCGAGGCCAACCCGACCCTGTATTCGATGCTGGGGCTGGCTGTCGATACACCGGACGTGCGCTGCTCAGATTGTATCAGTGTGTCGGATTATGCGGACTTTATGGTCGACATGACGGAGTTGATCGCCGGCAATGTGCCCCACATTGCAATGGTGCTTGAGTTCGCCCGGCCAGACAGCACCAGCTTCACAGCTCGACTGCGCGCCACTCGAATTTTTGATGATGCCGGCATAATATGGAGACTGCCAGCACGTTCTCGCTCGACCATCGAATTATTCGCCCCGACGGAACCATGCGCGTTGTCGACCTGCGCTCAGAGCCGGTGATAGATGCGAACGGCGAACAGATCGCCCGACGCGGAACGATTCAGGACATCACCGAACGCCACGCTGTGGAGGAAGCTTTGCGCGCCAGTCAGCGCCAGCTGCAAGTCATCACCGACAGCCTTCCCGCGATGATTTCGTACGTTGATACCGACCTGCGCTACCAGTCGGTCAACAAGACGTATGAAGAGTTTTTCCAGCGGCCACGCGAGACAATCATCGGCATGCGCATTCACGATTTGGTTGAGGCTGACGTCGCCAGCATGGCCGCACGGCAAATTCAGATAGCCTTGGCGGGCACGCCGACGAGTACCGATGTCACCCGCACCTACCCCGACGGCCTGACCCGCGACATGAGCTTCAACATTATTCCCGACCGGCAACGTGACGGAAAAATTGGCGGCGTCTTCATGCTCGGTATCGATATTACCGAGCGCAAGGCGATCGAGGACGCCCTGCGCACGAGCCAGAACGAAATGCGCACCGTACTCGACAATGTGGCCGCGACCATTTCCTACATCGACACCAACTTGCACTACCGTTTCGTCAACCAGGCCTTGGCTACCATGCTCGGACTGGTGGCCGAGGACATGCCGGGCATGTCCCTGCACGACGTCGTCAACGAGCAGATGTTCAAACAGATTGAACCCTGGTTGAATCGCGCTATGGCGGGCGAGCAGGTCGCGTTCGATATAGAACGCACCTACCCGGTAGTCGGCACCCGCGACATGAACTTAAGTTTTGTTCCGGACTTTGATGCCACAAATACTGTTCAAGGGCTCTATATCCTTGGGACCGACGTTACCTGGCGCAAGACCGCAGAAGAAAAAATGCGCGTCAGTGACACAAGGTTGCGGCTCGTTACAGATCACCTGCCGGTGTTTATCGGCTATATCGACCCCGATATGCGTTACCGGTTCGTCAATGAGCAATATGAAACGACTTTTGGTCGCCCGCGCGAAGAAATTCTCGGCATGCAGGTGAAAGACGTCATTGGGGCAGAACGATTTTCAATGGCTGAACCCTACTTGAGACGTGGATTGGCCGGCGAGCAGGTGAAGGTCGAGGTACCTTGGCCAGTCCACGAAAAGGCGCATAGTCGTTTGCTGCGCACGATCGTGCCAGATTTCGGACCTGACGGCGAAGTGTTAGGCATTTTTGTGATGGCACAGGAGCTGGGTCAGCGTGACGGGGTCAACGACACCGCCGAAGATCAGAACGACTGAAGTTCATCTCACGCCTGGCAACGGCTTCGCGCCGGACTAACCAGCGGCACCGTTCGCCGCACTTGCAGCGCCATTCGTTGCCATATTTAGCGCTTCTTCGGCTTTCAGCCAGCGCGCCTCCTCAGCCTTTAGCGCGCGTTTAGCCTCAGCAAGTTTTTCTGTAATCACCAGCATCTCGGCCGTCGAGCCCGCATAAGCCGATGGGTTGGCGAGTTCGGCTTCAACTGCCGCGACCCTGGCGGCGAGTTTTTCCATATTGGCTTCAGCCGTTTTCACCGCCCGGCGCAGATCGGTCGTGCCTTGCCGTGCGGCGGCGCGGGCGCGGCGCTCCGCCTTGCGGTCACCACGCGGGCGCGGCGCAGGTGCATCCGATGTCTGGTTGGCCCCGGCGTCTCCGTCTTCCGCTGCAAGCTCAATCGCCCGAGCATTTGCTTTTTCGGTCGCGCGCCGGGTGCGGCCACTGGAAAGTAAGAGCTTGCGATAATCGGCCATGTCGCCGTCATAAACGGCGCAGCCACCATCCGAAACCAGCCACAGCCGGTCGGCCACCAGCTCGATGGTATGGGCATCATGGCTAACCAGGACTACGGCGCCTTCAAACTCGTTCAACGCCAGCACCAGCGCCTCACGGGCATCGACATCCAGGTGATTGGTCGGCTCATCAAGCAACAGCAGATGCGGTGCCTGGGTGCTCATCAGACAAAACAGCAGGCGCGCCTTCTCGCCGCCCGAGAGTGACCCGATCACCGTTTCGCCGCGCCCGGCCTGAAAGCCGAAGCGGCCAAGCTGGCCCCGTACCTTTGATTCCCGTTCCCCCTCCATCAGCCGCGACAGCATCTGATACGGAGTCTCGTTCATGTTCAGCTCTTCGGCCTGATGCTGGGCGAAATACCCGATGCGCAGGCCGCGCGACAGCCGCACCTCGCCGGCCATCGGCTTCAGCCGCCCGCCAAGCAGCTTCACCAGCGTTGACTTGCCGTTGCCGTTGGCGCCCAGCAGCGCGATGCGATCATCCTGATCAAGCCGCAGATTCAGATCGTTCAGAATGATCTTGCCGTCGTATCCGGCGGCCGCGCCCCCCATGGTCATAACCGGCGGCGCCAGCTCACCCGGGCTCGGAAAATGAAACCGCGTCGTGCGCTGGTTGACCGCGTCGGCAATTGGCTCCATCCGCGCCAGCATCTTGATCCGGCTCTGTGCCTGCCGCGCCTTGGTCGCTTTGGCCCGGAAGCGGTCCACAAATGACTGAATATGCGCCCGCTCTTTCAGTTGCTTCTCGCGCTGGGCGGCCTGGTTTGCCTGGGCCTCAGCGCGAGTGCGAACAAAGCGGTCGTAGCCGCCGGTATAGGCCGTCAGTTGGCCACCATCGAGGTGAATGATGTGATCCACCGCGCGGTTCAGTAAATCGCGGTCATGACTAATGATCAGCAGCGTGCCGGGAAAGCTCGCGAGATACCCTTCAAGCCAAAGGCTCGCCTCAAGATCAAGATGGTTGGTCGGTTCATCAAGCAGCAGCAGGTCAGGCCGCGCGAACAAGGTGCCGGCAAGGGCAACGCGCATGCGCCAGCCGCCGGAAAAATCTTCGCACGGGCGCTGCTGTTCGGTCTCGTTGAAGCCCAGCCCGGCCAGAATAATCGCCGCCCGCGCCCGCGCCGTGTGGGCGCCGATATCGGCCAGGCGCGTATGCACTTCGCCGATGCGATGCGGATCGGTCACCGTCTCGGCCTCAGCCTCAAGCGCCGCCAGCTCCTCATCCACGGCCAGCACGGTATCAATCAAGCTGGCTGAGCCGCCCGGTGCCTCCTGCGCAACCTGGCCAAGCCGCGCGCGACCCGCCATGCGAATGCTGCCGCCATCGGCGGCAAGGTCGCCGGCGATCAGGCGAAATAGCGTAGTCTTGCCGGCGCCATTCGGCCCGACAAGGCCAACCCTGTGGCCTTTTGGCACATGTGCGGAGGCCTCCGAAAACAGCTCGCGGCCGCCAATGCGGTATGTCAGGTCGTTGATATGAAGCATGAGACGGGCGGTCTATCACGCCACACCGGCGAAAGCCAAGACCGCAAAGGCATTCCGGCAATCAGATCGGAGAATAATTTGCAGATAATAGCGGCCATGGCGCCCGGAATATCGAGTGCCATCCCGTCATTACCCGGCCTCGCATGTGATCCTTGTCCGCACCTAGTCCCCGTGCGAATGTTTTCCTGATGACTGACACCCCCGAAACACCAGCCGCCACCAAGCAAACCGAACATGTCGCGCTGCCCAGCCGCCCTTCGCTGCTGTTTGACGGCATCAATGACTGGCTGATCAGCCAGGGCCTGCTCGAAACGCCATTGGAAGATATCGTAAAGGGCTTTGGCCATCGCCTGGTTGCGGGTGGCGTGCCGGTGCACCGCATCGGCGTCGCCAGCATGGTGCTGCACCCCGTCATCGGCGGGCTCAACCTGCATTGGAGCGCCGACACCGACTCCGTGAGTGAAGAGCACTTGCCGCGCGACGCTTTTGGGTCGCCCGCTTTTCGCGACTCACCGTATTTCGACCTCATGGTGACGAACAGGCGCTTCGTTCACTACCGGCTGACGGATGCGGACAACCCTGATCTGCAGGGCGAAGTCTACCAGACGTTTCGCGACCGCGGCATGGTTGACTACCTCGGCTTCTTTGAGACCTACGGCCGCCCGGATGCCGTGCTCTGGGCCGAGCTGCCGGCCGGCATTGAGGGCGTGGTCGGCTCGTTCATGACGCGCCGGGCCAGCGGCTTCACCGATGATGAAGTCGCCTACATCAAGGCGCTCTCGCGCACGTTCGCCCTGGCGGTCAAGACCGCGACCACCCAGATGCTGTCCCGCGTGATGCTGGAGACTTACCTCGGCAAAGTCTCTGGTGATCTGGTACTCGATGGCGTGGTCTCGCGCGGCGATGGCCGGCTGATCGATTGTGCGCTGTGGTTTGCCGACCTGCGGGGCTCAACCGCGCTTGCCAGCCACCTGCCGCTCGAAGACTACCTCGCCACCCTAAACGATTATTTTGAATGCACGGCCAACGCTGTGATGGACCACGGCGGCGAAGTGCTGAAGTTCATCGGCGATGCCGTGCTCGCCATCTTCCCCTTCGAAGATGAAACTCGCCCGCCGGAAGACATGGCCCGCGCCGCCGCCGCCGCTGCCCGCGATGCCCTCGCCCGCCGCGATGCCATGAACGAAAAGCGCGCGATCCCACTGCAATTCGGCATCGGCCTCCATGTCGGGCAAGTGATGTATGGCAATGTCGGCACGACACGGCGGTTGGATTTCACTGCCACCGGCGTCGCCGTCAACGAAGTCACGCGGCTTGAGGGCCTGACCAAGAAGCTCAAGACTCCCATAGTTGCGTCAAAGGCCTTCGCGAACCTTTACCCCGAACCGCTCAACCCCCTCGGCCGTCAAGACGCTGCAGGTATCGACGGCGGGCTTGAGGTGTTTGGGGTCAATCACTCCTCATCATAATGATACGTGGCCGACACCATGTTTTCTGAGTGCTGGCCGGCTTTGATGGGCTCGTAGCGCCAGGGGTTGTCGGGGCTGACGGTGCCGCTCAGGGGCTCAACATCCACGTCGTAATCGACCCCGAAAAACTGGACGAGAGAGTAGCGGTCGCGGCCTGAGGTGTTGATGACGCGATGCAGGGTGGATTTGAACTGGTCGTTGGTCCAGATCTGCATCAGGTCGCCCAGGTTGACGGCGAAGGCGCCTTCCATCGCCGGCACCATGCGCCAGCGGCCATCGTCGCCGAGCATCTGTAGACCCTCCGCATCCTGCCAGACGGTAGTGAAACATTCGTAATCCGTATGCGCGCCGATGCCGATGTGCGCCATGTCGATATCGCCATCCGGCCCGGATGCAGATGCTTCCGGCGCATCCGCCTGGCTAGGCACGGGCGCGCCCTGGGGCGGGTAATGGCAGACCCGCGTGCGGCTGAGGGGCTTGGTGTATTTTGACGTAAAAAAGCCTTCGTCCGTCTCCAGCGCATATTCAAACGCACGCATGATCTGGCGGCCAAGCTCGATCTGGCAGTCATAATAGGTGCCGAGCGCCCAGCGGAAATTAGCCGGGCTCATCGGCCAGTTGTTGGGGCCATAAAAGCGGTTGCCGCTGAGGCGATCCGGGTCGTCCGCCGGCAGATCTTCCGCCATCTCGATCGCTTCAGACATATCGCCGCCCATGAGGGAGTGATCAGCGTTAATGCCCTCCAGCGGCACATAGCCCCGGTGGTTGGGCCAGTCGAGATAATGGCATTTCATCTTGTCTTCGACCGACAGGCTGAAAAACCCCTCCATCGCGGCGCGCGCGCGGGTGATGACCGATTGCGGAAACTGGTGGTTTTGGAGCACCAGATAGCCCGGCCCGGTAAACGCATCGCGGAAGGCCCGGCCCACCGCCTGGCGGTCTTTCAGGCTGGGGGAATAAATCCCGCCGAAATCCACCACATGGGTTTCTGCGGCTGAGAGCCGAAGCACTTCCGGCGAGTGGATGCCGTCGCGCACCTGAAAGGCGGTGTCGTGACGAAAGGCCTCTGGCGCTGCGCCAGTGGTGGCGCCTGTGTTCGCGGACGTATCTTGTGTGTTGTTCATGCCTGCTCCCTCCTCTGGATATCCCGGAAGCGTAGCAAACTCAGGCCCCGGATGGCACGCACCAGTTATCGCCCCCCGGTCACCCGGAAACAGGACGCAACAGCACGGGAGGTGACGGAACAGGGCGGAAAGATATAGTTTCTGCGTTTGAGGCCTTGTATTGATAACATTATATATTAATTGAATATATAATGTTTGAATGTGTAAAATGCTCACCCAGCCCGTCTGGCCGTTCACGTTCACCCGCCAGCCCGTAAAGGACACCCGATGAACCAGTCCGACATGCAGGCCGCCGTTGCCGCCGCCCACAAAATTGTGCCCCGCATCTCCCCTGCCGACGCCATGGCCCTGCTGGCCAGTAGCGACGCGCTGCTGGTGGATGTGCGCGAAGAGAATGAACTGGCCGCCAGCGGCAAGGCCAAAGGCGCGCTTCATGTGCCGCGCGCCTCAGTGGCCGATGCTGCCGATCCCGCCAGTGCCGATCACAACCCTGCCTTCACGCAGGACCGCACGATCCTGCTTTGTTGTGGTTCTGGCGCCCGTGCCGCACTGGTCGGCGCCGCGCTGCTGGACTGCGGCTTTACGGATGTGCGCAATGTCGGCGGACTGCAGGACTGGGTCGCCGCCGGCGGCGCGGTTGAGCCCGCCTGAGGCGCGCGTCAGTCAGCCGGCGGGTGCGGGTACCAGCGCTGGGGCGCTGGCCTGACCCAGTCCGCCGGGCGATCAATCAGTTCGTATTGCGGCTGTGCCGGGTCATCGCTTTCAAAGTAGACCCAGCGCACCGCCCGCCAACCGCCCTCCTGCACGATGGTGAGCCCACGGCCCACAAAGTCCGCGATGGTCTCGTCCCATCCGGTTTCAAAGTCGCTCAGGTAAAAGCCCACGTGGTGCACCCCGCCACGCCCGCCGGTGCGCTCCAGAAACTCGGTATAAATGCTCTCGCCGGTGAGCGGCTGGATGATCTCCCAGTTGGTATCGCCGGTCCACGCGAGGCCGATGTTGAGCGAAATTTCCACCGGCTTGCCCCGAAAGGTGCCGCCCCCCAGATCCGGCGGCGCATAGTGGTTGCACCACCACGGGCCAATGCCGAGCCCGTCCGCATAAGCTTTAAGCGTCGCATCGAAATCGCTGGTCACCACGCAAATCTGCGGCGTGCGATTGATGAAGCTGTTGTCCAGCACGAGATCCGGATTAATAGCCGGTGGTTTCATGGTGTCCTCTTTACATCGTCGATGATCCCGAAACCCTCAGTCAGAGTACGGCGGAATGGGGGTCTTCCAGTCAGCCAGGTGAGCCGGTGAATTGAGCTTGAGGCGCAGCTCCATGTGGCCGAACTGCCAGTTGCCGCCCGCAGCCTTTACAAAGCTGGTCTCATACCAGCCGCCTATCCACGTATCCTCGGTGCCGCCGCCATCGTCGGGCGCGAACTTGCCAAGTTCCCACAGGTAATATTCGCCCTGCGCCGTCTGCCCGTCCGGCGCCACCTCAATGCTTGGCTGGGTCATGTAATGCAGCGCCCAGGGAATGGTGGTGGTGCAAACCTCACGCAGGCCCGCAACCAGCTCATCCTTGCCCTGCCAGCCGCCAATGCCTTCGCAGTTCCAGCTGCCGGCTTCAGAGAACAACGGCTCCAGCATGGCCGGGTCGCCGTTGTGATCCACCGCCTTGGCGTAGGCCGCGATGAGCTTCTTGATGTCTTCGATATCCTCAAGCCGCTGCACCCGCGCCGCGAGGTCGGCCATGTTTGCATCACCCATTGTCATCTCCCGTTTATAGTTGGCAGAAGTATGGCGCGCGTGACCGGCGCATCACAAGCCATGCTAGGGTTGTCTCGTCATTTTTTTCACGGAGCCCGCACGGAGCCCACCATGCCTGACGACTTCAATATCACCGGCTCATGCCAATGCCGCGCCGTGCGCTATGCCGTGACCGCGCTCGCACATGAGGTGGACCACTGCCATTGCTCCGTGTGCCGCAAAAGCCACGGCGCCATGTTCGGCACCTATGCCACCGTGGACCGCGCCGCCTTTCGCTTTACCGATGGCGAAGACAACCTGAGCGACTTTGAGGTAACGCCCGGCGTCACCCGGCGCTTCTGCCGCACCTGCGGCTGCCACCTGGTGGTGATCCCCGAGGCAATGCCCGAGATCATCTGGTACACGCCGGCAACGCTCGACGGGGCTGACCCCGGCCACCCCCGCGAGACCGAAAAACACATCCACGTCGCCTCGCAACAACCCTGGTGGAGCTTCACCGACGACCGCCCGAAGTTCGACGGATTGCCGTGAAGTAGGGTTGGTGTGATGGTGGGGATGGCTAGCGGGGGCTGTAGCGTTTTCCGCGATGAGCCGTAACGGCACGCGACTGCGTGCCCGCCGCCCACGCGGCGAAGAGCCTCCGTGGCGACTGAACGCAGCTAACTTCCGCTAGTACCCGGCCTCAACCATTTCATCGAGGAGGCGGCTAAGGCGGCGGCTGGCTTCGGCGGCGACCTGGGCGGCTTTCGTGGCGCGGTTGGCAGCCGCTACGGCGCGGCGGGATGTCTCAGTCATGTCCTTGTTGAATTCCATCATCTCACCGCGCAACTGCTCGACACCGGCAGCAGCCTCAAGCGCCTTGGCGTGCGCAAGGTCGGCGCAGGCCTGGCTGTTTGGCGCATCATCGCAGGCGTCGGCCAGCGCCGGGCCAGGCGAAGCCATCAGCCCGCCAGCAATAAACCCGACAGCCAGAACGCCGCCAAGCGGCAAACCGGCGGCTCTCATCATTTTCGTAACTAACATCTTTCCCCTCACGTCCACGGCGCTTGCCTTCATGTTGCTCACCTCCACGGTGAGCAGTGTTCAAAGGCCTGGGTGTCCTCATAGGCATCCCAGAATTCAATGCCCCCGTCCCGGATGTGGAACACCCACGCCCACTTCGCGCGATACTCCTTGCCGGAGACGCGGCTGCGGCCATGCTCGGTGCCGGTGACGGCAACGCGGTTGCTTTCGACGGTGCAGCTGGTGACCTGGTGGTCCAGCATCTCCAGCGCCGCCGGCATGACAGTAAAATATTCCTTCAGCTTTGCCGTGCCCTGCCAGCGTCCGGCCCAGGGGAAGTCCGGCGTGCCCGCCATATCCACCACGCCATCATCGGTAAAACACGCCGCAATCTCATCCGCCGTGCCCCCGGCCAGCAGACTCAAAAATCGGTCCACCACGGCCTTCGGATTGTCATCAGTCATTGGAAGCGCGCCCTGTCGGTTATTGATCCGCTTGCCCCAGCTTACCCGTCCGCCAGCGTCGGCGAAAGGCGCGACGCGCCAGCCTTGTGGGCAGCTTCCGTGCCGAGCACATAACGCTCGCCGCGCAGCCAGCGCATCACATCCCAGGCATCAAGTGCCAGACACAGGCTGAGCGTGAGGCCAAGAGTGAGCGCCCAGGCGAATAGTGCCGGGCTGGCCGCCGCGTCTATTCGCGGGCCAGCCAGATCACTCACCAATCGGACATCCAGATAGAGCGCCA
>JABJCZ010000385.1 GCA_018668475.1 Alphaproteobacteria bacterium
GCGGCCCTGGCCCGCCCGGCACGGTCAGCGTTCAATTTTTGATAATTTACGCCCTCTTCCCAGTCCTTCGCCATGGTTCCCCATGTGGCGGTCGCGTGCGGTCGGTTATAAAACATCGCTATACATGCCCCTGTTGCGTTCAGGATCAGACTGGTAGTGACATTGTGCCCAAGACGATAGCCAATGTCAGACGCTTCACCAAGGCTATTACCGTCGCACCCCGACGCAATATGCGAAGCCACCTACTCACATCCGCAAGGCACTTTTTAACATGAAACATTTCATCAACACCCGGGAAACTCTCGTCACCGAAGCCATCGACGGCTATCTCAGGGCATCGGGCGATGCGCAGCTGGCACGCCTTGACGGCTTTCCGCATATCAAAGTTATCCTGCGATCGGACTGGACGAAGGATCGGGTCGCGATCATCTCGGGTGGCGGGGCTGGGCATGAGCCGGCCCATGCTGGATTTGTCGGGCGCGGCATGTTGACGGCAGCAGTGTCAGGCGAAATCTTCGCCTCACCCAGTGTTGATGCCGTGCTGGCCGCTATTCGGGCGGTCACCGGGCCTGCGGGCTGTTTGCTTGTGGTGAAAAACTATACGGGCGACCGGCTGAACTTTGGACTGGCTGCAGAGCGCGCCCGGGCCGAAGGGTTCAAGGTGGCCACCGTGTTCGTCGCAGATGACATAGCGATTCCTGATGCACCGCAGCCGCGTGGCGTTGCAGGCACACTGTTTGTCCACAAAATTGCTGGCCACGCTGCCGAGAATGGGCATTCACTTGACGATGTCACCGGCGCTGCGACGGCGGCGGCCGGCAACATCTGGTCCCTCGGCACGTCATTGTCGACTTGCCGTATTCCGGGTCAACCGACCGAAGAACGCCTCGGCCCAAACGAGGCCGAAATTGGTCTTGGAATCCATGGTGAACCGGGCTTCGCACGCGTGGAGCTTGGTCCGGTGCGAGAGCTGGTAACGCGTATGACCGACCAGTTGAGCGCCGCCTTACCGGCGAACAGCGGCCCCTATGCCGCGTTGGTCAATAATCTTGGCGCGGTGCCGGTGATTGAGATGGCAGTAATCACGGATGAAATCCTGCGCTCCCCGTTCGGGCAGCAAATCGAACTTGTGGTGGGGCCAGCCGCCGCCATGACGTCCCTCGACATGAACGGGTTTTCACTCTCGCTGATGGCCCTCGATGACGCACGCCGCACCGCCCTGTGTTCCGTTGCTGCGCCGGCGGCGTGGCCGCCTGCGCAACGCGCGGACACGCCAGCGCTCGTCCCGCTTCCGACGAGTGAGCAGGAGAAAGGCCCGCAAGCCCACGCGGCTGCCAGCGAAGCGCCCGCCACCCGTCATTTGATCGAGGCCATGTGCAACAGCCTCATCAACAACGAAGACCGGCTGAACGCGCTTGATGCCAAAATTGGCGACGGTGACACGGGCTCGACCATGGCAATTGGCGCGCGCAGTATTATCGGTGCACTCGACGCTTTACCCCTAGCCGATACCAGCGCGTTGCTGATTGAAACCGGCGCCACTCTTGGCCGCGATATGGGAGGCTCAAGTGGCGTGCTGCTGTCGATCTTTTTGACCGCGTCAGGTGAGGCCGCATCGAACGGCGAAGCTTTACCTGCGGCTCTCAAGGCGGGGCTCGACAGGATGCAGTTCTATGGCGGCGCCAAAGTCGGTGACCGATCAATGGTGGATGCATTGGCGCCCGCCCTGGCCGCACTGGCTGCAGGAGGCCTGGACGACGCAGCCGCAGCGGCAGCCGCCGGCGCAGATGGAACAGCGGCCATCAGGGTGGCGGGCGTCGGGCGGTCTTCTTATGTCAATGAAGCGGATCTGGCGGGGGTTCAAGACCCGGGTGCCGCCGCGACTGCGATTGTTCTGGCTGCCGCCTGCGACGCCCATCGACGAGATTAACCGCGCCTAGGATCACAGGTCGGCGTCAAGCCAACACAAGTTCAATTGACCCCAGCGGCCTGACGCATCGTCGCCTGAACATCGCGCTGATAGGTGTCGTGGAATGAGCGCTCGCGCGCATCGCGGGCCCATTCAAATAGTCCGAGGTTCTCTTTGTGCGCACTGTCGCGGGCCGAGAGGATTATTGCGATCTGATCCCGCGTCATGAGCTCAACCATAATCCCAAGGCCTTCGCAATCACTGACATGCGGCAGAATGCGGCGCACGAGCCGCATACCCCGGGTGGCCTCCGTCGCGCTCAGCCGCTTGACCCCCAGGACAGTACCAATATGCAGCGCATCAACGATGGCCCGGTCGTGCTCCTGAAACATATGTTCGATATAGACTTTGCCGTAAATCGGCACGAGAGACGGGTAGAGCGCCTCTTCCTCAAAACGGAAGTGGGGGCCAGACAATTCACCCAGCCGGGCATGCAAATCAATTGCGCGCTTTTTGCGGCGTTTGTCCAACGCGTCATACAGCGCGAGCAGGGTGTCGCGTATTTCGCGGTGTTCTTCACGAAATACAGTCAGAAAATCATTCAGCACCGGGCCAGTACCAGAAACACCATTTTTGTCTCCTGCTTTGACCCGAGGTTTTGTTGGCGCCTTCCTTGTTGCAGTCACGATACATAGCCCCTTGATAAATGGATCCTGCCCAGCGTCGCTGGAGGGTACTAATCCCGCAGTAGCCACAGCCAGCCCGGACATGGTATCGGACTGAACCGGTTACCCGGTATGATTATCCAAATCACAGAGGCTTCACAGCATAAATGAGCGCTTCCGCCCCCGCTACGCCCACGTCGTCTCGTTCCGACTGGCCAGACGATATTTACCGCACCCTCAAGGCCCACGATGTGCGCCAGGTGTGCCATGTACCCGATGCCGGTCACGCCCGGTTGATTGACTTGTGCAACGCCGATGCCGGTATGCGCACCACCACACTGACGACGGAAGAAGAAGGCGTCGCGCTGTTGCTGGGCGCGTGGCTGGGTGGTGAGCGCGGCGCACTGCTGATGCAATGCAGCGGTGCTGGGAACATCGTCAATATGCTCGGGCTTTCGCGCACGTGTCGTTTTCCAATGTTGATGCTGGTCACCATGCGCGGTGAGTGGGGTGAATTTAACCCGTGGCAAATTCCCATGGGGCAAGCCACCCGGCCAGTACTGGAGGCCATGGGCACTACGGTGCATGACGTGACCGAAGCGCAGGCAGTTGGGCCAACCGTCGATGCGGCCGCCGGCCTCGCCTTCAGCGGGCTCCACCCGGTTGCGGTCACACTGTCCCAGCAGCTCATCGGCACCAAGACATTCGAGGACTGAATCCCATGACCGGACAAAATGCACTGCTTGATCGCCGCGATGCGGTAAAGACCCTGCTGGACGATCGCGGGGACCTGCTGGTGGTCACTGGACTCGGCGGTACCTGTTGGGACTGCACGGCCGCTGGCGATACGCCGCTCAACTTCCCCATGTGGGGCGGTATGGGTGGCGCGGCCATGGTTGGCCTCGGCCTCAGCCTCGCTCAGCCATCGCGTCGGGTGCTCGTCGTCACCGGTGACGGCGAAATGCTGATGGGTCTCGGTGCCCTGGCGACGATCTCCACAGCCCGACCTGCCAATCTGGCCATCGCAGTTATCGACAATGAACGGTATGGCGAAACCGGTATGCAGCGGACCCACACTGCAGCCGGCGTTGACATTGCCGGCATGGCGACGGCTGCCGGCTTTGTGCAAACCTGCACGGTGCTTGATGAATCTGCATTGGCTGAATTTACCGACGCCAGCCGATCAGTAGCTGGCCCGCTGTTGGGCGTCATCAAGGTCGCGACCGACAAGGTACCGCTGGTGATGCCGCCGCGCGACGGGGCGCTGTTGAAAGACCGCTTCAGGGAAGCTGTTCTGGGCACCCCTGCCACAAACTGACAGCCATTGGTCAGGATGCCTGCCGATACTTAATTGGCGTCGCGCATTACCATCGGGCTCTCCGGCAAAATTTGTCCACCGTCGAGCACCAGTGCCTGCCCCGTAACAAAGCGGGCCTGATCGGACGCGAAATACATCAGCGCGTAGGCGATATCCTCGGGCGCACCAATGTAGCCGGCCGGAATACTCTTCCTCATCTCCTCCAGCACTTCGCCGCCGGCCTCAACTAGGCCGTCAGTCATAATGGTGCCGGGGCTGACCGCGTTGACAGTGATCTTGTCCGCCGCGAGCTCCAGCGCGAGCCCCTTGATATACGCATTCACACCACCCTTGGAGGCCATGTAATGGCTTAACCCTGGCCAGCCAACATTGGGCCCGGTGATCGACGAGACCACAACGATACGGCCACCGCCCTGCACCTTCATTTGAGGAATACAGGCCTTGGTTCCGAAGAACACCCCTTTGAGGTTGGTGTCCATCACGTCATCCCAGGCATCCTCATCCAGGTCCGTAATGAGACCGATCGGGAAGATGCCGGCGTTGGCGCAGAAAATATCGATGCCGCCATAGCGCTCGATACAGGTCTGGGCCATGCCCTGCATATCCTCCCAGCTCTTCACATCAGCCTGAAAAAACGAGGCTTCATGGCCTTCCGCGATGATCTCCGCCACAACGGCCTCACCCGCCGCTGGACTGCGATTGACCACCAAAACATTGGCCCCCTCGCGTGCAAACACCTGGGCAACCCCTCTGCCGATGCCCCGCCCGGCGCCCGTGATGATTGCCGATTTTCCTTCAAGTGTTATTGCCACGCCGCACCCCCGTGCTTCGAATCATTTTGTTCGTTCGGTATCTCTTCCTTTGCTTTAGCACGATTGAGGTGATGCGTCAGCGCGCCGGCACTCGCATACATCTTCGGCCCAAGGAGTGGGGCCAGGTCGCTCGCGCGCTTTTACTCCCCAATGGATTCGCGCATACTTGCAACAGAACGCCGAGAGGCGCTGACGACGGCAAGGGCGAAACCAAGGGAGGCTACGGCCATGACGCTCAAAAATATCGATGACGTGACCCGTGATGCGATGGATCACTATGTATTTCCGCTGGTTTCCAAGGAGTCCCTGAAAAACGGCGACGCGATGATTTTTGAATCCGGCGAAGGCGTCGAGCTCATTGATGTTGGCGGAAACAGATACCTCGACATGATGAGCACCAACACCCGAGCAAGCTCACTTGGCTTCGCCAATGACCGTATCGCCAAGGCCGTCTATGACCAGATGATGCAGCTGCATTACGCAGGCACCTTCTCCCATGTGGCAGATGTTACGGTACGCCTTGCAACGAAGATCGCCAAACTGTCCCCCGGAAAGCTCGCCGCCACAAGCTTTGGCAGCAGCGGGTCCGAAGCCAACGAGAATTCATTCAAATTCGCCCGCGAATATCACATTCACAAGGGCACGAAGCCCTTTGCCCGCAAGATCATTTCGCGTTGGAACGCCTACCATGGCGCAACTATGGGCGCCATTGGGGCAACCGATTATCTCGGCACCCGCAATATCACCTGGCCGGGCGTGCCGGGGCACAGCCGGGTGCCAGCACCAACCCTCTATCGCACGCCCTTTGGCATGGACGCTTCCGAGGTTAGCGAATTTTGTGCCGATTACCTGGAGCAGCATATCCTGCATGAAGGGCCGGAATTAGTGGCCGCCTTTATTGCCGAACCGGTCATGCAAGGTGACGGTGTGCAGGTGCCGCCGGACGATTACTTCAAGCGCATTCGCGAAGTTTGTGATCGCTACGATGTTCTGTTCATTGCCGATGAGGTCATCACCGGGTTCGGCCGTACGGGCAAATGGTTTGCCATGGAACATTGGGGCGTCGATCCGGATATCATGTCCACCGGCAAGGCAATGTCCGCTGGCTACGCGCCCCTGAGCGGCTCGACGGTGACCGAGGAGATCGCCGAGTGCCTGCCCATCTTCTCCCATATCCAGACCTATCAGGGACATCCGACTGCCTGCGCGGCATCCATGAAGACCATTGATATTATCGAGTCCGACAATTTGCTGCCCTATGTGGCCGAAACAGGCGCCTATTTTCTGGAGCAGATGCAGCGGTTGCGCGAACTCGCCATCGTTGGTGACATCCGCGGCCTCGGATTATGGACTTGCATTGACTTCACACGGGACAAGGCCACCAAGGCGCCCTTCGAGGACGACACAATGAAGCGCATCGTCCGGCGGATGAGTGACAACGGCGTGCTCACTTGTGATGAAGGCAAATCAGCCATTGAATTTGCTCCGGCCTACATCACGACCCGCGAGCAGATTGACCAGTGTGTTGATGTTACGGAACGCGCGATAATCGCCGAGATGAAAGATCGAAACCTTAGCTAGATAAGTTTATCGTTTGATCTAGGTCATACCCATCCCCGGCAGATACCCGTTCTATGGGCCTGTCGGGGACCAGCGGCCAACACTTCTACTCTTCCCAACACCAAAAGACCCGCCGTCCGTCCCCAGAGCCAACGGGAGCGGCACGGCATGTCATTGAAAGAAATTTACGACGCGGTCCTAGAGTATGAGGACGATGACGTTGAAGAGTTGGTCAAAGCGGAACTAAGCGCCGGCACCGACCCGCAGACCATTCTCGAAGAAGGGCTCGTCGCACCACTCGACGATGTCGGCGAGCGCTTCAGCGAGGGCACCCTGTTCGTGCCTGAAATGCTCATGGCGGCCGATGCGGTCAAGGTTGGCCTTGATATTCTCCGACCGATTCTCGCAGCCACCGGCGCCAAACCAATTGGCACCGTCATCATTGGCACTGTAAAGGGCGACCTGCACGACATCGGCAAGAATCTCGTCAGCATGGTCCTTGAAGGCGCTGGATTTGAGGTCGTTGACCTTGGCACGGATGTCGACCCCAACCGTTTCGTCGAAGCGGCACAAGAGCACAACGCGGATATTGTTGCCCTCTCGGCCCTTCTCACGACCTCCATGGGTGAAATGGAGCGTGCGGTGCAAACCATCATCAGCGCCAAGGCCGATAGCGCGCTCAATGTGAAGGTGATGATCGGCGGCCCGCCGCTGAACGATGAATACGCCGCAAAAATAGGCGCCGACGCCTACGGCCGCGACGCGCCTGCCGCTGTGGAGGCCGCCCGCAGCTTCGTGCAAGCCTGAGTGCGGGCGAACATATGACCCCCTCCATGAACCAACCGACCACGCTGCTGATCTGTTGCGGCTCGCTTGCCAAGGAAATTATTGCGCTGACCCGTGAGAACGACTGGTCGCATATGCAGGTCACCTGTCTGCCGGCATCGGTTCACAATACACCGGACAGAATCCCCGAAGGGGTGCGCGCCAAAATTCACGAGGCGCGCGGCAAGTTTGATCAGATCCTCGTCATGTTCAGCGACTGCGGCACCGGCGGGCTGCTTGATCGCGTCCTTGAGGAAGAGGGCGTTGAACGGATCGGCGGCAGCCACTGTTACGAAGTTTTACTGGGGACAGAAAATTACGCCGCAATGATGCAGGCTGAGCCCGGGCGCTTTTTTCTGACTGACTTTCTGGTACGCAATTTTGACAACCTGATCATTCGCGGCCTGGGGCTCGATCGCTTTCCCAAACTTACGCCGCGCTATTTCGGCAAATACAAATATCTCGTCTACCTGGCGCAAGTCGATGACGCCGGTCTGCGCGACAAAGCCGCCGCCGCCGCTGAGCGACTTGGTCTTGAGCTCGAAGTGCGCCAGACCGGCCCCGGCGACTACCAGCAGTTTCTGGAAACCCGGCTCGGCACTGCCGCAGAGCCCGCCAAGGCTAACACCTGATGCGCACGCTGCGCCATGCCGCAACCCGGCGCGCGCGATTGCTGGAGCTCACCTTCATCATGTTCGAGCCCGCTCTTCGCATGCTCGACCCCGTATTCAGGCGCGTTGGCCACAATCGCATCGAGGCTGCAGCCGCCTGGCTGGAAGCACGCACCAAAGGCCCCCTGTTCGACTGTCGCATGTGTGGCGAGTGCATTCTCACATCCACCGGCATGACCTGCCCAATGAACTGCCCTAAATCTCTGCGCAACGGCCCCTGCGGCGGCGTGCGCCAGAACGGCCATTGCGAAGTGGATGCCAGTATGCCCTGCGTCTGGGTGGAAGCCTGGGCCGGTAGCAAGCGCATGCGCAAAGGCGCCCTCATTGCAAACATTCAACGGCCTCTGGACCATCGGCTGAAGAACCGCTCCGCCTGGCTGCGTCACCTGCGTCTGGCACAATCGCCCGGCCGGGGTGAGGCATAGGCTGATGCTGGCCCCCGCCGACATGCTGGACCGCTACCCCATTTCACCGGGTCATTCGTCGGCGGGTCGTTTCGAGCGGGTGTTGCGCTCCGGCCGCTTTGCCGTGACGTCGGAACTAAACCC
>JABJCZ010000386.1 GCA_018668475.1 Alphaproteobacteria bacterium
AACGCCATGCACTTGGTCAACATGACGACGCCGGCTTTTGCCACTGAATAGCTGTGCTGCCCGGCCATGCCAACCAACCCGGCGACCGACGCCGTGTTGAGAATCACCCCACCACCCTGTGCGCGAAAATGCGGCCATATCGCTTTGGAGGTGCGGTAGATGCTCTTGAGATTGACATCAAGCTCAAGGTCCCAGTCTTCACCCGAGAGCGTCTCCACCGGGCCGACCATGGGAATGCCGGCGTTATTGACGATCACGTCCACCCCACCCAGCGCATCAATGGCCACCTTGATCATCAGCGCAACCTGCGCGTCATCCGTAACATCAACCGCCACCGCACGCGCTATCGCCGCGCCGCCGGTCGCAATGTCATCCGCCACTGCCTGCGCCGCATCGAGGTTCAGGTCAGCCAGCATCACCGCCGCGCCTTCCGCCGCAAAGCGCCGCGCCGTCGCCTCGCCAATGCCAGATGCCGCGCCTGTAATCAGCACGCGCTTGCCGCTTAATCGCATTAGTCTTCTTCTCCCGAAACACTGTCTTGCCAAATCATGCGCACTTTAGCGCGCCACAGCGCCAAGCGCGAACCCGCGCAACATCAACCGGCGCTCAAAACAGAGCGCCAGCGAAGGCGTGCCTAATACTGGAAGGAAATGGTATCCCCAGGGGGAGTCGAACCCCCGTTTTCGCCGTGAGAGGGCGATGTCCTAGGCCACTAGACGATGGGGACGCAGCCGAGAACCGCTGAAATAGCGCGGCGCGCCGGCAAAATCAACCTTCGCGCCAAAAATTCCTGCAATCGTCGCCTCAGAGCCGGGTCTTTTACGGTTCATTAAGCGAGTTGTGGTGCCATTGGGCACAGAAAACTTCATCCGCACCTGAAGCGGTGAGCAACTTTTCGAAATTCAGTGCGCCCGGCAGCGGGCGACAATAGGCAGCGATGCAGGCGATGAGACATTCGGCAACAGCAGTGCGACCCACAGTGGGCGCGGGCAGACAACTGTTCTTCAGCCTCGCCCTGGTTGCTGTCGTAGGACTGGCGCTGGTCGCCGGCGGCTGCGCCGCAATCCCTGATCTCGCCAGGACGGTCAAGGAATACTCGCCGTTCAAACCCGCAACCAACGATCAAATTCTGGTCGACAAGGCGTTCAACGAAATACAGGGCGGCAACTACGCCTATGCAGAAGTGTACCTCGACGCCGCACTGCAGGTGAACCCCAGCCATTCATTTGCACTCCTTAACTTGGGTATCGTCTATGAGAAAACCGGCCGCGACGAGGAAGCGCGCGGTATCTACGTCAATCTCATTCGGCTGGCGCCAACGGATATCGCCTCTCGCTCTGGAGACGATGCCGCGATCGGAAAAACGGTGACCCAACTCGCCGAGGAGCAGCTTGCCGGGCTCGACCGGGCGATGCTGGCGCTCGCGGTGCGTGGCACCGAAGCGAATGAGCATGTACCTGATATTGATTCCGACGTTGATCTTGAATCGGACTGGCGTGGGCGCGTCGATGAGCGCATTGCCCTGCTCGAAGAACTCAAGATTCAAAAATTCATCAGTGACGACGAATTTATTGCGCGGGTTGGTGGCGCCTGGGTGCTGGCGCGCATGTTGCCAACGCCCGATACCAATGGCGTCGTCCACCGGCTAACATCGCTGGAAAGCTACCAGCGCCGCGGCCTGCTCGAGCCGGACGTGTTCGCCAGTGAACGCATGGTGATTCTCGATTCCGTCGCGCCGATCCGTGGTGTGCCGGTCGAGGGTCAGGTCGCCGCAATCGAAAAATCAAAATCCGCCGCCGATGCCGCAGCTGAAGCCGAAACTAAAGCTGAAATGATGGCCGACAAAGTGGAGGCCAAACCCGTCGTCACGGCTGACACCCAAATTCATCTCGCGTCTTATCGTAGTGAGAAGGCCGCTCGCAAAGGCTGGTCAGATCTCAAAGGGCGCCACAAGGATTTACTCGGCGCCCTCGACAGTCATGTGAACAAGGTTGATCTTGGTCCGGAAAAGGGCATTTACTATCGGCTGACCGCCGGCCCTCTCGGCACGTCCGAGGCCCAAACCTTGTGTCAACAACTACTCAGCCGCAAGCACTTCTGCCAGATCAGCGCCTGACGCCTGATTGGCATCGCCTGACTGCTTAACTCTGGGCCAGCAAAGCGCTGGTCTGGGCCAGAACGTCATCCACTTCCCCGTCTGTCGTATCCCACCGGGTGACCAGCCGAATGGTATTGGTCGCTTCCCACGGTTCCGGCCAGCCATAGAATTGCGCGCCGGCAGCCTTGAGCCCGTCAATAACCGGGCCAGGCAGCGTAACAAACACCTCGTTGGCCTCGCCGGTGCCTTCCAGCTTGGCGCCAGACATGGCGGCAAAGCCGTCCGTCAGACGCTGAGCTTTCCCGTTGGCGCGGCCCGCCAGATCGAGCCACAGGCCGTCATCGATATAGGCCAGTAGCTGGGCCGCAATAAAGCGCATCTTTGACAGAAGCTGCCCTGCGCGCTTGTGGCGAAAGGCCAGGTCGTCGGCAACATCGGTGCGGAACAAGACAATCGCCTCGGCCGCCATCGCGCCGTTCTTGGTTGCCCCGAACGACAGCGCATCAACGCCCGCGCGCCACGTTAAATCGCCGGGATGCACACCCAGCGTCGAGACAGCATTGGCAAAACGCGCGCCATCCATATGAACCGCAAGACCTTGCTGCTTTGCCACATCAGCCAGCTTCGCGACTTCGTCGACCGAATAAATGGCGCCCATCTCGGTCGCCTGAGTGAGACTGAAGGCAGCCGGCTGCGAACAATGCACAAATCCTGTGCCGGCGCGCGCAATGGCCTCGGCCAGTGCATCAGGCGGCACCTTCGCGTTGTCGCCAGCGATGGGCATCAGCTTGGCGCCGCCGGTCATCAACTCCGGCGCACCGCATTCATCCGTCGCAATATGAGAATGCTCGCCGCAAAAAATGGACCCATAGGGAGGGCTCAACGCCGAGAGGGTGATTGCGTTTGCCGCCGTCCCGGTCAGGGCCGGAAAAACGCGCACCTCGGTCCCGAACAGCTCGGAAAACCTATCATCGAGCTTTTGGGTCAAGTCGTCACCGCCGTAAGCACCTGCCGTTCCCTCATTGGCGCGCATCATCGCGTCCATAATCTCGGGCGCAACGGCACCAACATTATCACTCCGAAAATCCACCTATCCATCTCCCCGGCCGCGCGCGGCCTCAAGTATCTTGCGCTTTCCTTAAGGCCGCGACGGTCAACGCCACCGGCTCGAAGGCGGCGCCACCAGGCGCCAGTTTCCATGCTCTTACTTCGTTCGCATGACCATCGGCCACGCCGACCACTAGCCAGATCAGGTCCGGCTCGAAGGCCTGCTCTAAATCGTGGGCGGACGGCCGGGCCGGGCCGTCAGGGTGAGAATGATAGTGGCCAACCAGCCTCTCGGTCCCGCCGCGCAGATCTTTCTCAAGCTTGATGCGTACACCGGGGTCCACTTCGAAACGGCGCTCGCGCGCATCGGGGGCCACATTGTCGCTCCCGATCACGGCACTCAGTATGATGTCATCTACATTTTCGGTGTGACCAACCAGCAGGCCGCAGGCTTCTTCCGGGAAGGCGGCTTGCGCAGCAATCTCGATGGAACGGAGGTGCTCGGCCCCTAATGTCAGCACCGGCTCAGCGCGCGCGCTGCAATACAATGTTGCCGGTAATCTGGCTGTTGCGCAGGTCGACCACAACGACCCGTTCGCCCTCACCCGGCACCTGCACGACCATCACCATGCGATGGCCTTCAGCGATCAGCGACTTCACCCGCGACCCTTCCGGCAGCCCCAGGCCCGTGCCCGCCGCCATGGAGGCAGAAATATCAACTGGTGCCGGTGTAACGACAGTGGTGGCCTCAACTTCCGTCTTTGGGCCTTCTCCCTCGGTCACATCCGTCAACTTGCCATACATCATCATCCCCAGACCGACGATGCCCGCGACGATAAGAATGCCCATTAAAACAACTGCGACCTTGAGAAAGGGGATCATTTTGGTCCACTGTTCCGCCGTGATGAAAACAAGCGAAATCTGCCATGAGTTTGTAGTCGCCGAACCCGACGCGGGTCAAAGGCTAGATAAGTTTCTTGCCGACGCCCTCGCCGATATCTCGCGCAATCGGCTAAAATCGCTAATTGAACAAGGCCAGGTGCGCGTCGGCGGGCAGACGATAACCGAGCCTGCATACAGGGTCAAACTGGCGCAGGACATCATCCTGAGCGTTCCGGTCGAGCCCGTCGCGGCCCGACCTCAAGGCCAGTCAATACCACTCAATATTGTCTATGAGGACGACGACCTGATTGTGATCGACAAGGCCGCCGGCATGGTTGTTCACCCGGCGGCAGGCAATCAGGATGGCACGCTCGTCAACGCATTGATCGCCCATTGCGGTAATAGCCTGTCCGGTATCGGCGGCGAGCGGCGACCGGGCATCGTGCACCGGCTCGACAAGGACACGACCGGCCTGCTGGTGGTCGCCAAACATGACCGGGCTCATGCCGGTCTCGCGCACCTGTTCGAAACCCGCGATCTCGAACGTGCCTATTTGGCCATCGCCTGGGGCACGCCGTCACCCTCAACCGGCCGTTTCACCGGCAACATTGGCCGCAGCCCGCGCGACCGTAAAAAAATGGCGGTACTCAAGCGGGGCGGCAGAACCGCCGATACCGGCTACCAACTAGTCACGCGCTTGGCGAACGGCGCCCTCAGCCTCGTGGAGTGCCGCTTGTCAACCGGTCGCACCCATCAGATCAGGGTGCATTTGGCCGATGCCGGGCATGCACTGGTAGGCGATCCGGTATATGGCGGTAGCCGACGCGGCTCACGGCGCAAACTGGATCCCGCGCTCGCCCAAATCGTATCCTCTTTTGGCCGGCAAGCGCTGCATGCCCGGTTGCTCGGCTTCGCTCATCCGGTCACCGGCGAGGCGTTAAGCTTTGAGAGTCCGGTACCTGAAGATATGCAGGCATTGATCGAGCTGGCAGGCAAAGCGGACGACGGGACAAAAAAACCTTGAACATCAGTGTTCTGCCCCCATTTATCTCAATAGAGGTCTACAAAGTCCGGGCTTTCCGTTAGATTGAGGAGCAACTCTACGGGTGTCACGGGCGTATAATTCGCGCGTACCGCGAAAATAAACGCAGGGAACGGGTTGATATATTATGGCAATGCGTGTTCCGAGTATCAGCAGTGAACGCGGTGTTTCGCGCTACCTGCAGGACATCCGCCAGTTTCCAATGCTGCCCGCAGAAGAAGAGTTCATGCTGGCCAAGCGTTGGCGTGAACATGGCGATGCAGAGGCCGCCCACAAGATGGTGACCAGCCATCTGCGTCTGGTAGCCAAAATTGCCATGGGTTATCGCGGCTACGGCCTGCCAGTTGGCGACCTGATTTCCGAAGGCAATGTCGGACTAATGCAGGCAGTAAAGCGCTTTGACCCGGATCGCGGCTTTCGCCTGTCGACATACGCCATGTGGTGGATCAAGGCGTCTATCCACGAATATATCCTGCACTCGTGGTCGCTGGTGAAAATCGGCACCACCGCTGCTCAGAAAAAACTGTTTTTCAATCTGCGTAAAATCAAGGGCCGGATAAAGGCCATTGACGACGGCGACCTCAACCCGGAGCAGATCGAACATATCGCCCAGGCGCTGAATGTGTCGGAGCGTGACGTGGTGAGCATGAACCGGCGCATGCTGGGACCGGACCATTCACTCAATGCGCCTGTCCGCGAAGAAGGTGGCGGCGAATGGCAGGACTGGCTGACTGCGACAGAAGATAGCCAGGAAACCACCGTTATTGCGAATGATGAGCTGAGCCATCGCCAGTCTTTGTTGGCGGCGGCTCTACCGCAGCTGAACGAGCGCGAGCGGCATATTCTTGAGGAGCGTCGGCTCAAGGACGATCCGTCCACACTAGAGGACCTGAGCAACGTCTATGGCATTTCGCGTGAGCGCGTACGCCAGATTGAAGTACGCGCTTTTGAAAAACTGCAAAAAGCCATGCAGGCAGCCGTTCAGGATGAAAAGCTGACCGAGCGGGAAAATCGCATTCGCCCGACATCTGCTGACGAGAACAGCGCCAGCCTTTAGATGATTGTCGCCACCGCGCAATTCGCGCGGGGTGGCCGATCCGTGTCGTCAGACCTGGTCCTGAACTCAGCTGCTGCAGTCTAGGCGTCGAATTCCCATTCCTGACCAAGCGTGGCGCGCTCTGCGGCATGACGGGCCATACGTGCGCGGATCATCCATTCAAGTATCAGCCCGGCGAACCATGGCATCACGAAGTAGAAGAAGAAGCCCGATCCGGCAATCACATAAATGATGACCCAGGTTGTTGTCTGTGCCATTGCGCCGGATAACATAGCGTGGTTTCCGGCGCGCAACGTTGGCTCAATGTAGGGGATAATCCCCGTCAGGTTCATGAACCCGACAGCCCGGAACAAATATCGGCCCGTTTGCTCATCCGCCAGAAACGCAACCAGAGTCGGCAACATGCCGCCGTAAATGAGGATGAACAACGGGAGTGCCGTCAGCGCCAACCCCACGCCCGCCGCCGTCAATACGGTGCAGATCATAACTAACCGATTGCGCCTGCGTTGCCGCCGCGCGAGCTCCTGTTTTACCGCCACTCGCTCCTGGGGTGTTCCGCGTTTCGCCATTAGAAACCTCCCGTTACTGTCAACACGCTGGCGACGACAAACAAGACGAAGGCGATCATGGACGCGGCCTTGCGACCCTTGAACCGGGCAAGCGCGGAGTAATCTCCGAGTAGTGACTGAAGCCGGGTATTTTCATTTGTGAGGTAATTGAATCGAGATCGCGCGACATTGAACTCCTGTGTATCTGACCGTCGCTCAACCTGATTTCGCATCACTTTCAACATGTCAGTCAGGTTGCCGCTGCTAACCGCGTGATTGAGCGCTACGGCCATCCGCCGCCGCCGCGTCGAGCTTCGAAATGAATCGAGCGCGGGTTCCATCCGGCTGCGTATCCAGCGAGCCATGCCTCGCATGGCGCCGGTTTTTTCGGTGCGCTGGATACAGGCAAAGAACGCGAGGTCTCCCATGCAGTCTTCCGCTCCCTGTGTAGCACCGACCGCGCCCAGCCGAACCGCCTGCATTTGGCCTGGCGACATCAGGTCAGTTGCAAACGCGATCACGTGCCGATCCCTCGGGCGACCGATCGGAACCTTGTCACCGCCAGCGTGTCGGTTCAGTGCCTGGCCAAGGTCATGCAAGGTCGTCACGCAATAATTCCGGACCATCTCGCTCATGCACGGCGCACCCGGATTCAATTCGTACACGCAGCGCTCAAGCCCCATGTCTCTGCCGGGGAATTTCAAATAGGCCTGATGCGACCGACAGGTCGACACATACGGGTCGTCCCGTGAAAACAGCGCTGATTGCTGAACGGCTTCAATAACCAAGCCGCGCTCGATCACCTGGGAAATCACTTTTAGATCATCAACTTGCTCGTTCATTATCGCGGTCGCGAGCAATGGGCCCAGTCCATCGGGCATGAGGGACAAGCCGCGAAACCGCAGCGGGCCATTGGGGTCGAGAGCCAAACAAACCAACGCCAGGTCCTCATCACTCAGTGATGATCTCGTCGCCCGGTCTTTCGCATCGAGATGGGTGAGGACCTTGACCCTGGCTGCGAGGTCCTTGTCACCGCAGCTCCGCCACAGCCAGTCAACAAGTCCGCGTTCCCGTAATGTATGCCGTGCAGCGTCAGGCGCTTCTGCAAAGGCATGGGCAATGCCAGCGGGGGAACCGTAACGCGCGCCGCGAAATTCGAATGGTCGCACACCATCCCGCAACCCTTTGATCGGGGCGGATCTGGATCGCCGGCCAGCAAGCCAATCATAAACGTCGTCAACTTCCCAACGCTGCTTCGAATCGTCCTGCAACAACCCTGCCAGCAACTCCTTCATTCTCGCAGACGGGTCGAAACCTGACATGAACACAGCCATGGAGCCGGACTGATATCGCAGCGCGGTACGCGCCTGAACAACATCATCCGTCGGGACAGCGCCTTTGAGCAAAGCTACAAGGGTGACTCCCAGCGCGAACATGTCACATTCCGCAGCGCCCTCCCCTCGGCCAGCACGAGCAGCAAGAGATCTCGGCAACGGTTCATGGGCTACCGGTTGATCGAACCCCGGCGGCGCGCTGACACACTCGCCGAGCACCACCCGGTCATGCTCCGCGCTGGCATAAAATATATTGCCGGGACGAACCGCACGGTGGGCGATGCCCTGGCCGTGCAACTTCTCAAGCCCTTCAAGTAACCCGGGCAGAATGACGCCGGTGACAACGCGTTCGCTGATGGCCGCGCCTGCATTTACCGGATGGCGCAGCCGGCCACCGCCGGGCCGATCCAAGACAAAAGCCATCCGCCGGCCTTCGCCATCTGGCGCCAGCGCCGGCCCGGCTGCAAGCACATTGAGGTAGCCGTTGCCCTCGGTCTTTGTCAGGGTCTCGGCGACCCCCGCCCGTGTGGGCACATCAAGACCGGCAACAAGTGCAAACAGCTTAGCGCCGGGCCGCTCGGTGTTGATCGCGACATAGGCATTCGCCTGCGGGGAATCGAGACTCTGCAAACGCTGGCTGTAGTCGATCTCGAATATGGTGTCGAGCACAGCACGACCCGAGGAGGCCGGACCATCAAGGTCGGCGCCGAGCCCCGGCGATTCGTCCATTAGTTCTGCCGTGTTTGCCATTCCCGCTCACCAGAATCCGGGCAGTCTTGCCCAGCCCCTGTCATAGCGGCTAGTGACAAAGCAAAGGTTAACGCGCACGATAATTTGCCTAAATTATCGTGTAACCCATTGAAACAAGGTAAATGTCAGGTGGTGAAGGGGTCCGTTACGAGGATCGTATCCTCGCGCTCGGGGCTGGTTGAAAGCAGTGCAACGGGAATACCAATCAGCTCCTCAATACGGCGAATATATTTGACCGCCGGGGCCGGGAGATCGACCCATGACCGCGCGCCCTGGGTGCTCCCCCGCCATCCTTCGAAGCTCTCGTAGATCGGCGTTGCAGCAGCCTGGGCCGCGATGGAGGCCGGAAGATAATCCATATGGGTTCCATCGATA
>JABJCZ010000387.1 GCA_018668475.1 Alphaproteobacteria bacterium
CTGACAGTGCCGCGGAGACCGCTGAAGAAACAAGGGTGGGCGCCAACACGGTTCACAACCGACAAACACAGATCCCATCATGGCGCCATTCGAATCCTCGGCCTGACGGCTGAGCACATCGATAATAAGCGTGGGCACAATCGCGCGGAGACCTCGCACCAGCCGATCAGGCAACGAGAGCGGAAACAGCGGCGTTTCAAATCACCAGGTTATGGCCACGCTCGACTCGGACTCAGTGGCGGCCAGTGACGTGGAAATTTTCTCCGGCACCTGATCCCGACCCGGCGTCTACGCCGGGCGCCGAAGACAGCGCCTTACCCAGCCGTACCAGAATGTGCCGCTTTGGTCCGCGCCTTGAGATCCCGTAACGTGTTCAATTCCAGTGCAGTCGGCGCCGGCGTCTCGTTTGCATCTTCTGCGAATGCAACCGGCCAGCCACAGGTGTCCTGCACCTGCTCGCGCGCAACTCCGGGATGTAGTGACGTCACGGTAAACTCTTTGGTCACCGCATCTGGTTTCCAGGTCGCAAGATCAGTCACCAGCAGAGTCGGGCCCTTGGTCGCAATGCCGAGTTTCTCGCGGGCATCGCCGCCGTCGCCATGACCAAACGACGTATAGAACTCGATCTTGTTCACCATGCCGCGCGGATTCTGCTTCATGGTGATGAATATCTCACCGCATGAACTCGCTATTTCCGGCGCACCACCGCCACCAGGCAGCCTGACTTTCGGATTGTGATAATCGCCGATTACCGTGGTGTTGATGTTGCCAAATCTATCAAGCTGGGCGGCGGCCAGAAATCCGACCGAAACCCGCCCCCCCTGCAACCAATAGCGAAACATCTCCGGGACCGAAACTGTCGTCACGGCGGTATCGCACAGTTCGCCATCGCCGATCGACAGCGGTAGCACATTCGGCGCAGTGCCGATGGTGCCGCTCTCATAAATCAACGTAATATCCGGCGCATGGGTCAGGCGCGCCAGGTTGCAGGCGGCCGACGGCGCACCAATGCCGACAAAGCACACGTCGTCCGGGCGCAGCGCCCGCGACGCGGCGACGGTCATCATTTCGTCAGCCGTTGCATCACTCATGACGCGCTCCTGAAACTGCTCGCACGATCGACAAAATCCGATGCAGACGCGGCGAGCACATTGGTCTTCATCCATGCCGAAAATCGATCGCGATCGGCAGATACCTCGTCCCACTCAAGGTAGCTGGCGTTGTCGCGCCCGTAGTAGCCATGCGCATAACTTGGATGCGCCCCGCCGGGCACCACGCAGATTGCCGTCATGGTCCAGTTCGGCAGAACGCAGGCATTCGGATGGACATCGTCAAAATTATCAACAACCTCCTCAACCGTGACCACGGCGCGCCCCGCCGCCAGCACAGCTTCCTTTTGAATGCCGACGATGCCTTCAATCAGCACGTCGCCCTTTTTGTTGGCTTTCTGCGCGTGAATAAACGTCACGTCCGGCCGCACACTCGGCACAGCCGCCAGCCGCTCGCCGGTAAAGGGACAGTCCACCGTTTTGATGTTCGGGTTCACGTCGGCGAGTCCGGCGCCGCGGTAGCCGCGAAATACCGCCATCGGCAAACCGGCTGCACCGGCCTCGTAGGCATTCGCCATCGCCGCATGGGAGTGTTCCTCAATTTCCAACGGCGCCGGCCAGGCGTTTTCCACCGCATCGCGCAGCCTGCGCAGAAGGCCGACACCGGGGTTTCCCGCGTAGGAAAACACAACCTTCTTCGCCATACCCATGCCGATCATCTGATCGTAGATGATATCGGGCGTCATACGGATCAGCGTCAAGCCCCGGCGGCCCTGACGGATGGCCTCATGGGCAGCGGCATGCGGAATCAGGTGCGTGAACCCTTCAAAGGCAACCACATCACCATCGCTGAGATTTGCCTCCACGGCATCGCGGAGAGATACAACTTTTCCCATCGGGCTATGTCGCCAGGACCAGCCGCGCAGCTGGTAGAACTGGCATTTCTCCTGCTCTATTGGGCGAGATAGCCGCCATCGATGATCAGGTCGGAGCCGGTCATGAAACTGCTCTCGTCGCTGGCCAGAAACAAGCAGCCATTGGCGATCTCAATGGGTGTGCCAGCGCGCCCCATGGGCGTCACTGAAACGACATAGGCATTGACCTCAGGGTCCTGCGAGCGGGTCAGTGGTGTATCGATAAACCCGGGGAGAATGGAATTTACCCTGATGCCGTCGCCGACATAGGTAATGGCTGCATTCTTGGACATCATCGTCACGGCCCCTTTGGTTGCATGATAGGCATGCCCACCCGGAACCGCCGCATTACCCCAGATCGACGAAACATTGATGATCGACCCGGCCTTTTGCTTCTGCATCGACGGGATGACTTCACGCATCCCGAAAAACACACCGCTCTGATTGACCCCGACAACTTTCATCCAGTCTTCGGTCGAGA
>JABJCZ010000388.1 GCA_018668475.1 Alphaproteobacteria bacterium
AATTAGCGTCGATTTGCCGCCGACCAGAACCCACATGATCACATCTGCAGCGCGTCCAAGGCTAAACATCTCCGGATGTGCCAGCGGTATCGACATTGCATAAAAAGCACCGCCCAGCCCGGCAATGCCGCCGGCGAGAATAAAGGCAGAAAGCTTGTAGCGCCGGATGTCGTAGCCGAGTAGCTCGGTCCGTCGTTCATTTTCGCGGATTCCGACGAGAACCCGACCGAAGGGTGTGGTCAGAAGCATGCGCAGGCCGACATAGGTCAGCAACACCAGTACCGCACCGGTGTAGAAGAACCAGTTAATATCGAGCTGAACACTGGTATTCCACGGCACGTTTAGCTGGGGGACGGTCGGAATGCCGTTTTGCCCCTTCAGCCTGACGCTGCCGATCACATATTGATCGCCCGATGTTGCGCGGATGCCTTTCTCAAGAATGAGCGTAAACACCAGCGTTATGACACTGAAGTAGATGTCGCTGATGCGGCCGTAAATCATAAAATACCCGAGGATTGCGGCCCCCGTCATCCCGAGCGCAACAGCCACAAAGACGGACCCAGTTGTTTCACCGGTATTGAGCGCAAGAACGGCGTAGCCGTATCCACCGAGCCCGAAAAAGGCCGTCTGGCCAAAGCTGAGAATCCCGCCATATCCCCACAGGAACCCCATGCTCAACGCCAACAATGCCATGCCGAAGAACCGCGACATCTCGAGAATCACAAAAATCTCAAGATATTGCGGCATGGTCAGGAAGTAGGCGCCCAGTGCCGCGACGAATAGCCACCACCACTTCTTGGGGCGCTCACTCGGGTGCTGCATGGCGATCACGGAAAAAGCCATGGCGTCAGGTCCCGCGCGTCATGCGGCCAGTGATGCCAAGGGGTAGCATCCGCAGCAATAAAATTGCGACAAACAGCACGGACATTTCACCAATGACGGACGTCGAAACGGTCCCGACGACGCCGTCAATGGTGCTGAACAATGACGATGCAGTGATGGTGCCAATAAGCGGCAAGTGCCCGCCTGAAATAACAGTGATGAAGGCCTTGGCGATATAGCCGATGCCCAGGGTCGGATAGGCGCCAACGATGGGCACGAGAACGGCGCCGGCGAAGCCCGTTAACATGGAGCCAAACCCGAAGGTCAACATGTACACGAGGCTCCGGTTGACGCCCAGGGCGGCGGAAATATTTGGGTTTTGCATGGTGCCGCGAACGATCAATCCGAAGCGTGTGTACCGCCAGAAAGCGTACACGGCGGCAAGAACCGTAAAGGCAATGGCGATCATGACGAGGCCGTAGACGGGCACGCCGAAATCTCCGATCGGAACCATGCCGAGAGGCGCCGAGACACTTGCCGTTTGGGGCCCGAAAATGGTGGTGACGCCGCCGACGAGTAGCAGGCTCAGCCCCCAGGTAGCTAAAAGTGTGTCGATAATCCGGCCATAGAGCCACTGGATCAGCAGGCGTTCGACAATAATCCCGAAGACCCCCACCGCGAGGCCGGCCAGAATAAAGGAGAGCCAAAGAGGAATTCCGGCTTGCGCGCAGAGCGTGCAGAAATAGGCGCCCAGCATGAGAAATTCACCCTGGGCAAGGTTGATCACTTTCATCATCCCGAAAATCACGGCAAGGCCGAGGCTAATCAGAATGAAGATCGAAAAGGAAAATCCGATCTGGAACAGATAATTGGCGACCTGGTCCACGCCATACCTCTCAGCGCAACCCAACGCGGTTGCGCCATGTTCTGGTCATCGGGAAAGGAAGGGCTGGTCGCGGCCCGCAAGCCGTAACCAGCCCTTTTTTGTTTGGCCTAGACTTCCGGTTCGTACTGCGTGGTGTCGTCCGGATTGGCATGAAGGTCGCAAACGGCCTGCGTATCCGAAGGCTGACGTTGCTCGAACGAGCGGATCATATCGAATCGCCGGTTCATGTTGCCCTTCACGATATGGATGTCCATGACCGTGTGATTAGTTTTGCCGTCGACGGTATACCTGCCACCGGCTCCAACCACTGAAACGGTACCCTTTGACAGAGCAGCAATAACGGCATCGGGGCTCGAATCTCCAGCCTGACGAACGGCCTCTGCCCAGAGCTTGATCCCGCGCTCGCCATACTCTCCATATTCGCCCACATACCCGGTATCACCGGTGTAATTGTGGAAGCGACTGACGAAGTCTTTCGCTTCGGCAGTCTGTAGGTCGTCGACATAGGATGTCGCCAGAATGATGCCGTTGCCTTCTTCGGGGCTGAGCTGCGTGTGTTCCAGCCCGACACCATAGGAACCTGAGGCCAGCATCATATTGGCTTTTCCAATTGAGCTTTCGAACTGGCGATAGAAAGCGATATGCGCGCCGCCCACCAGAGCCGAGAGCACGACATCAGGCTTGGCCGCCTGAATGCGCGAGATCGCCGGCTGGAAGTTGGTCACGTCCAGCGGGAAGAACTCGACCGCGAGGTCCTCACCACCACGCTCACGCGCAAACTTCTGCATCCACTTGGCGGTGATATGGCCGTAATTGTAGTCAGCGGCCAGAATGTAAACGCGCTTCTGACCAAGTTCTTTCACTACATAGTCCATCAGCGGCTCAAGCTGCTGTGCCGGCACCATGCCGGTCGACACGTGCCGTCGGTCGCATACACCGCCTTCATAGAGCGAATTGTAGAAGAGCAAGCCCTTGAACCGACTCACGATGGGCCGCATGACCTCGCGTGACGAACTGGTGATGCCGCCATGCACGACATCGACTTTGTCCTTGAGCAAAGCTTCGGTCACGTACTGGGAATTGTATTGGCCGTCGGACTGTGAATCATAAAACACGAGTTCGAGCGGGCGTCCCAACAGGCCGCCAGCTGCATTAATTTCATCGACCGCCATGGCAGATGCCTGAATCTGCTTGAGGCTGTAAATGTTCAAAATACCGGTCTTGTCGAGAATGCTGCCGACCTTGATCGGCTTCTCGCTGGCGATACCTGCACTTTTCAGCAAATAGGGCATGCTCGCAAATGCGAGGGCGCCACTGCCCGCCTTAAAGAACTGTCTGCGGTTGAGTTTCATTGTTTTTTCTCCCTGCTGTGGCGGGCAGCATAAGGCAACCCGCTCAGGCGTATCTTCAGCAGAAGATTATCGGCGTCTGATTTCAAGTTTCAAGCGCTAATCCCGAGCCAACAGGCCGAGAATCGCGTTGCGCGTCGGATTTAGGTGCTGTGAAGGGCGGAAATTAGTCTTGTTCGCGCTTCCATTTGTCACGCCGGGCTGCGCGTTCATCAGCCAGCGCGATGCGGCGTTCATCGTAGGCGACTTTTCGGGCTGCCCGCCAGGCCGCCAGCACCTTCTTGCGATAATTCCGTGCGTGCTTGGGGGTTGCAGAGTGATACCGGGCCATTGCTGTGGTCCAGGATCGCGTCTTCTCATAGAGCGAGCGGAGAAAGCGAGCCGCATAGGCGACATTGAGCAATGGGTTGAGCGCTTCATCCAGGCTCGAGAATGCTTTGCCGTGGTATCTCAGGTTAACTTGCATGCACCCGACATCAATATTGCGCACGCCGATCTGCTGTAATCGTTCGATCTCGGCAATCGCTTCCGCCTTTGATGCAAATCGCTGGCCTCGGCTCTGCGCATAAACGGTCCAGGGCCATGGCTCCGACCTGTTACGCGCCTCGTTCCACCGGCCGGATTCGACAATAGAAATGGCGTGCAGGAGCTGCGTCGGAACCTTCAGCTGACGCTCGGCCGTGGCGATCAAATCCTCGCAGGTTCGGGCGTCGGCCTTGGCATCGACATGTGCCGGCTGGCTGCCGGCAGGCTGCTCGCTGGCGGCTGCTGGTAGCGCAAATACGGCCACAAATGCGGCGATCATCGCAGATGCGATGGCGGATTTAACTGGTGGCAGGGTCATGACGCCTGTTGTCGCTGCAATGGTGATTTCGCGGCAGTTGGCGAACACGCCAGCTTGCCTGTAAGGCGATTATCAATCAGAAGCTCTAAACAGTCGGTTAACCAAGCGGAGGGTGCCGTATACGGCCTATTGGGCCAACACTGCCGCGCCGAAGCGCGCGACGAATGCCTTCATCGTGGTGCGCAGGGGTTCAAGCCCCGGCGATACTTCGATTCGCCGTTCATTCAGATAAAGG
>JABJCZ010000389.1 GCA_018668475.1 Alphaproteobacteria bacterium
GACGCCACTAAATCGCGACTTGATGCCAAAGCGGGAGCGTTCAACCAGCCACCAGACCAGCGCCACGCCGATGCCCGCCACCAGAATGCCCCACGACACGTCATCCCACCCGACGCCGGGCAGGCGCTCTGCCATGTCGTAGCGCTCGGAATGGGGGAAGTTATCGACCGGGTCTTTCCACGCACCGTAAATCTGATTCAGGACGAAATAGAACGCGATGTAATTGAACAGCAGGGTCGTGATGACCTCGTTGATTCGGAGACGAACTTTGAGGAATGCAGGCGGTACTGCCCACAGCCCACCTAACACAATGCTGAGAATCAGCATGAGCGGCAGACGCAGGTTTTCGGGGCCAATATCGTAAATGGCAATGATGGTCGATCCGATGATCCCCATGAACATCTGCCCTTCGAGGCCGATGTTCCAGAAATTGATTCGAAATGCGACCGCCGCGGCCAGACCCACCAGCACCAGCGGCGTGCTGTCGACAACAACGGTTGCGAGGCCAGGCCAGTTAAAAAAGGTGAAGACGATAAACTCTTCATAGATGGACGTAGGATTGACGCCGGCGCCCACAAGTATGGCCAGAGACACGCCCAGCCCGAAGACCAGCGACCCACCCACGATACCGATACGCAGGCCCATTGGAATCCGCTGGCGCACTTCCAGTGTGATGCGCCGGGCCCGAAACAGGGATGCAGTGCGCGTCTCCATCAGGCGTGTCCGACCATAAGCCCGCCGACAACATGCCGATCAGCCGGAGCGTCAAATTCTCCGACAATCCGGCCACGATTGATCACGCCAATCCGGTCCGATACCGCGAGCACTTCGTCGAGGTCCTCGCTCAATAGCAGGACCGCCGCTCCGCGCCGCGAGGCCTGACGCAAGCCCTCATGCACATCAGCACAGGCCCTCACATCAAGTCCACGGGTCGGAGAATGCGCGAGCAGAACGCGCGCATCAGATGCCATTTCGCGGGCCAGAACCAACTTTTGGGCGTTTCCACCCGACAGCAGCCGCGCCCGCGTACTGGCCCGGGCACCATGAATGCTGAACGAACTTATGGCATCGTCTGCCTGACGCTGAATGGCGCGCTGGTTGACCCAGAATGACGAACCAAATTCGCCGCTATCGATCCTCGAAATCGCGAAATTTTCCATGACCGAGAGATCACCGGCCAGGCCATGGACGTATCTATCCGCCGGAATGCAGGCAATGCCGCCGCGGCGCATCGTGCGGGGCGAAACGGTCCGCACAACGCCGCCATCAAGGGTGATTTGACCCTTCTTCGGGCTGCGAATTCCCATCAGAATTTCGGCCAACTCGCTCTGGCCATTGCCGCCAACGCCTGCCATGCCATAAATCTGGCCGGCGCGAAGATTTAGATCGAACCCATCAAGGGCCATGGCCCCATTGTTCCGCTCGGCGGAAATACCGCTCAACGTCAGTCTGTCCTCACCTGGTGTCGAGCGCTCCCCGGTCTCATATTCACGCGCTTCACCGACCATCAACCGGGAGAGATCCGCTGCCGACATGCCAGCCGGTGATTGTCCGGCGGCCACCGTTTCCCCTGTGCGCATGACCGTAACCCGATCCGCATGAGCGAGGACCTCACGCAGCTTGTGGGTGATGACGATGACGCAGCGTCCCTGCCCGGCAAACGCGCGCAGGCGCGTGAGAAGACTGTTGGATTCCTCGTCCGTCAGAACCGCCGTCGGCTCATCAAGGATAAGTATCCGAGCACCACCAACCAGCGCCTTGACGATTTCAACTCGCTGCTGCTCTGACACCGAGAGCTCATCAATCCGGGCGTTGGGATCAAGGGAAAAGCCGATCTGCTCCGTAATGCCGGCGATCTCGCCGCGAATATAGGCCTGACTCTGGCGCCAAGTGCCTTTGCCGTGTCCAAGGATAATATTTTCGGCGACGGTCATACTGCGCACGAGTTTGAAGTGCTGATGCACCATGCCGATGCCCGCGCGGATCGCAGCTTGGCTATCGGGGATAGAGGTCAGCGTACCATTGATCCAGATTTCACCGCGGTCGGCTTTGTAAAACCCATAGAGGATCGACATCAGCGTGGATTTCCCCGCGCCATTTTCCCCGAC
>JABJCZ010000390.1 GCA_018668475.1 Alphaproteobacteria bacterium
TAGACCTGATGCGCCCGGCAGACACCGCCATATCGCGCGGCGCAACCGGCGACATCATGATCCGATAGCCTCAGTCGCCGGGCTTCGCGTCGCCGGCAGCAGCCTTATCGCTCTCGATCGCAGGTTTCTTTGGCATATTAAGCCGCAGATGCAACTCCTTGAGATGACGAGAGTCAGCAGAGGCTGGTGCGCCCATCATCAAATCCTGCGCCATCTGATTGACCGGGAACAGGATGACCTCGCGAATATTGGGCTCATCCGCCAATAGCATGACCATACGGTCAATACCTGGTGCGATACCGCCATGAGGCGGCGCCCCATACTGAAACGCGTGATACAGTGCGCCGAAACGGGTTTCGAGATCCTCACGGGTGTAACCGGCAATCTCGAAAGCCTTCACCATCACATCGAGACGATGGTTCCGAATGGCACCGGAAGACAACTCGATCCCGTTGCAGACGATATCGTACTGCCAGGCCAGGATATCCAATGGGTCCTTGTTTTCGAGCGCTTCGAGCCCACCCTGCGGCATTGAGAATGGATTGTGACTAAATTCAATCTCACCGGTTTTCTCGTCCCGCTCATACATCGGAAAATCGACAATCCAGCAAAACTTGAATGTGCCCTGCTCGATCAGTTCGAGCTGCTCGCCCACCGCCGTGCGTACATTTCCAGCGTAGTAAGCAGCTTTGTCCACTTTGTCGCAGGACAAAAACAAAGCGTCGCCATCGCCCAACCCGGCGCGCACGCGGAGTTCTTCCAGCGCTGGCTGGGGCAAGAACTTTGCGATCGGCCCCTTGCCGCCACCATCTGCAAAAATGATGTAACCGAGGCCAGGCGCGCCAAGGCTCTGCGTATAGGAAATCATCTTGTCAAAAAACGAGCGCGGTCGATCGGCGACACCCTTGACTGGAATACCGCGCACGACCCCGCCCTTGGCCAACACACCCTTGAACGCTTTGAACTCAACATCATCACGGCCGAAAACATCGCTCACGTCGACAATCTCAATGGGATTTCGCAGGTCAGGCTTGTCGGTGCCA
Source organism: Alphaproteobacteria bacterium (assembly GCA_018668475.1). GTDB lineage: Bacteria > Pseudomonadota > Alphaproteobacteria > UBA828 > UBA828 > JABJCZ01. Next base: position 1,044 of record JABJCZ010000390.1, read on the forward strand.
TATTTCAGCATGGCATCGGCGTATGCGATTCGTGGAAACGGCGATGGCGTCACCGCGCGTTCGGTGAACTCCTCAAATACGCCGCGCATTACAGGCTCAACCGCGTTGAACACATCTTCTTGCTCAACAAAGGCCATCTCGAGGTCAAGCTGGTAAAACTCACCCGGTGACCGATCAGCCCGCGCATCCTCATCGCGGAAGCACGGGGCGATCTGGAAATACTTGTCAAAGCCCGAGCACATGATCAGCTGCTTGAACTGCTGCGGCGCCTGCGGCAGCGCGTAGAACTGACCCGGATGCAGCCGGCTGGGCACCAGAAAGTCACGTGCTCCTTCAGGGGAGCTGGCCGTCAGGATTGGTGTTTGAAGTTCCAGAAAATCCTGGTCAATCATTCGCCGCCGGATGCTGGCAATAATTTTACTACGCAGCAAAATGTTTTCATGCATGCGGTCACGCCGCAAATCTAGATAGCGATAGCGCAGGCGAACTTCCTCGCCGTAATCATGGTCCCCATGCACCGGCATCGGCAGTGTTTCCGCCGGATTCAATACCTCAACATCAACAATCCGCACTTCAACATCGCCGGTTGGCAACTTGGCGTTCACCGTCTCTTCGTCGCGCGGCACGACCTTGCCAGTTACAGTCACCACGGTTTCAGCCCGAAAGGCCTTCACGTCCTCAAAGGTCTCGTGCCCGGCCTCGACGACACACTGAGTGACACCATAGTGATCCCGCAAATCCACGAATACGAGATGGCCGTGATCGCGAACACGATGCACCCAGCCTGAAAGACGGGCCGTCTCGCCCACCTGCTCGGACCGCAGGGCGTCGCAGTTATGACTCCGGAATCGATGCATGGTCAAACGCCTCAAAATCTCTGTTCAATGCCTGATATGGGCGCAGGCTATGGCCGAATTCCAGCCTGAATCGGGGCGGCACACCTGAGCGGAGCGAAAAGCACACGGTAACCACTCCTTTGTCAAGTCCTGCCACAATACGAGCCCATTACGGGCGCATCACCGGCCAAGGTACTGGTCCAATCCGGCATCGTGCTATAGAAACTGGCTCACGCATGAAAATTCTCTTCGTTCTTCTTGCTCTTCTTGTTGGCTTGGGTGGCGTTTGGTCGCCGCCCAATTTCGTCTGGCCTGGTCCGGCACAGGCTGCAGGAAGCACTGACCTGGCCCTCATCCTCGCCGTCAAAAGTCGCGACACGGAGCTGGTCAGGGAATTGCTGGCGGACGGCGCTGAGCCGGAGAGCGAGGACTGGGCAGGCTGGACGCCCTTAATATGGGCGTCCCTGTTACTGGAAAACGACATCGTAATCTCGTTGCTGGATGCCGGAGCAGATATTGAGAGAATTGGTGAAGGCGGCAAGAACAGCGGAACACCCTTGATGATGGCTGCGAAGAAGCATGCAGGCGTTGAGACCGTTCAGTTGCTTCTGTTGCACGGCGCCAGAGTCAATGGCACGGATCAATACGACCGGACGCCGCTTATCATGGCGGCAAAATATGGGCGCTTGGCGAACGTAAAGGCATTGTTGGCTGCAGGGGCCGACGTAACACGCATAAGTATGCTCAAGAGCTGGCGCAGCGCGCTGCACGCTGCAAAAAGCAGGGGGCACGCGGCAGTCGCCGACATTCTCGTTGAGGCAGGAGCCACTGAATGACTGACGGAATCACGGTAATTACCGATACCGCCACACTGGATAAATACGCGGATACCTGGCGCAAGGCCGACTACATCACCGTAGATACCGAATTCATGCGTGAACGGACCTTTTGGCCGCAACTTTGTCTGGTGCAGGTGGGTGGGCCGGATGAATCGGTCATTATTGATCCGTTGGCGGACGGCATCGACCTCGCATCTCTTTTTTCGGTCCTGAACGACGAGCCAGTGCTCAAGGTGTTTCATGCGGCGCGGCAGGATATCGAGCTGTTCCACCACATGAGCGGTCATTTGCCCGAGCCCCTGTTCGATACCCAGGTGGCGGCAATGGTGTGCGGTTTTGGTGATTCTGTTGGTTACGAAAAGCTCGCCAACAAGCTGGCCAACGCTACCATCGACAAGACCCTGCGATTTACTGACTGGTCACACCGGCCCTTGAGTGATCGCCAGCTCATCTATGCTCTGTCCGATGTTTCCCACCTTCGGCTGGTCTTCGAAAAACTGTCGGACCAGCTGGAAGCGAACGGCCGCCGTGAATGGTTGGATGAAGAAATGGCTTCATTGCTCGACCCGGCCATATACGCGGCTGAGCCCGCCCGTGCATGGCGACGTATCAAAACACGCGGCGGCAACAAGCGTTTCTTCGTCATTCTGGAGGAAGTTGCCGCCTGGCGCGA
>JABJCZ010000391.1 GCA_018668475.1 Alphaproteobacteria bacterium
AAGCGCAAATCGTAACAAATAGTCATGCCCACCGGTCCCCAGGGGGTCTCGGCCAGGACCGCGGCATCACCCGGCGCAAAACTGTCTGATTCCCGGTAGTTCTCGCCGGTGGGCAAATCGACGTCAAACAGGTGAATTTTGTTGTAGTGGTTGCGCACCTTGCCTGCGCTGTCGAGCAGAACGGAGCAGTTGAAAATTTTGTTCCCTGGCGCCACAACCGGCACAGAACCGACCAGCAACCAGGCGCCGGTTTCCGCCGCCAGTGAGGCGAAACGCTCGATGGCGGGATGGTTATCGAGCGGCGCGGCCTGCGCCATCAGCACGTCGGGCCGGTGCTCCATCAGGGCGACATTTTCCGGCACGGCAATAAAGTCTGCCCCCTGATCGCGGGCATCGCGCACCATATCGCCAACCGTCGCAATATTGGCCGCCATGTCCTGGCCGCATGACGGCTGAACACAAGCTGCTTTGAACGGCGCCGCGCTCATTCCAGCCCCAACAGGCCGTCAAGCTTGCCGTCGACCTCAAGCATCATCAACTCGTCCGAGCCGCCAACCAGTTTACCGTTCACAAAAATCTGCGGCACGGTGTGGCTGCCTGCGCGGGCCATCATTTCATTGCGCCGCTTTTTGCTCAACATCACATCGATCTCCTGAAACTTGACGCCTTTCGCCTTCAGTAGTCGTTTGGCGCGTGAACAATAGCCACACATCGGGGTCGTATAAATTTCAACTTCGGCCATTTGGGTCTTCCTGCGAAACATGAAAATTCTTGAGCATTAGTTAGTCGGGTGTGGCGCCCGGGCAAGGGTCAATACATCAACATCCACCGCCCCGGCGCCGCGCAACGCCTGTACGCAAGCCGAAGCTGTTGCACCAGTGGTCAACACGTCATCAAGCAACAGCACTCGCTGCCCGGCAACGACATCCTCCCGCCCAGGCCTAAGACGAAACGCGCCCCGCACATTCTGGCGCCGCTCCGACGCGCCGAGACGCGACTGCGGAGGCGTATGCCGCACGCGCTGCAACAGGTCAACCGATAGGGAAACGCCGGATTGCCGCGCAACCGCTGTTGCCAGCATGGCGGACTGATTGTAACGGCGATGAAACAGGCGCCAGCGATGTAGCGGCACCGGCACAATCACGTCCGCATTGCCAAGCAGCGCGCCTCCCGCTCGCACCAGCCAGTCGGCCAGTGACCTGGACAACCACGTCCTGTCCGCCATTTTGAACGCCAGCACCATGTCCCGACCAACGCCCTCATACATAAATACGGAACGGGCGCGGCCATAATCCGGCGGACTGTCCATACAGGGACCGCAAAGGGTCGTCTCATCCTGCGGCAGTTCAAATGGAATCCCGCAACAGGCACAATGCGGCGCACCAATAAAAGAGACACCTTGCCAACACGTGCCGCACAAACGGCCCGGCGCATCGACCGACTTGCCGCACGACGCGCAATGGGCTGGCAGTACGGCGTTAAACGCCGCGTCCGTCGCCCACGCCGCAAATTCTCGGGCATCGTTCAGTGACTTGTTCATCTTGAACCGATGAGACCGTCAAAGACCTTTGGCGTCAATAAACCGGCGAACACAATGCCGAGACCAGTTCACTAGGCCTACCGGGCGATCCGTGCCATATAGCCCCAATGAGCGCGCCAACTTCCGACATGGATGCTTCTGCAATATTTGACTCCGCTGCCCTGCGGGCCCACCGGCGCCGCGCCGCGCCGGGTTTTAGCGCGCATGATTTTCTGATGCGCGAAGTAACAACCCGGGTCGTTGATCGCGTTGGCGACACCAACAGAGAATTTCCGCTGGCTGTCGAATACGGTTGTCATGGCGATCTGCTGGCCGACGCGCTTGGAAGGGATGGGCGGGTCGGCCAGCTTGTTCAGTGCGCCACCCTTGCCGACTACTTGCCTAGCGCCGCATCCGCCAACAGTCTGGTTGCAGATGACGAGTTCGTACCCTTTGCAGCGGGCAGCGTTGATCTCGCACTGAGTGTGTTGAACTTGCACTGGGTCAATGACTTGCCCGGCACACTGGTTCAGATCCAGCGCGCCCTGAAGCCAGATGGTCTGTTGCTCGCGGCTATGCTAGGTGGCGATACACTGCATGAACTTCGTTATGCGCTGATGCAAGCGGAGGTCGCCGTTGAAGGTGGTGTTACCCCTCGTGTCTCCCCGCTGGTCGATGTAGCCAGCCTTGGCGGGCTTTTGCAGCGCGCCGGCTTTGCATTGCCCGTGGTAGACGTCGACACCATTACCGTCACTTACCCGGATGCGCTGGCACTCATGCGTGAGCTGCGCGGCATGGGCGAGACCAACGCCACAGCGTCGCGTCGCAAAACATTCAGCAGGCGGGAGACGTTGCTAGCTGCCGTTGAGGCCTACCAGGATGAATTTGCAGACGACGCGGGGCGCATTCCTGCAACTTTCCAGATGCTCTATATAAGTGCCTGGCGGCCCCACGAATCGCAGCAGCAGCCGGCTGCCCGGGGCAGTGCTACCGTGTCACTTACCGACGCATTGCGCTCAAAGTAGGTCGCGCAACATCGCAATCAGCGGCACGTCGGCTGGCGGCATGGGGTATTCGCGCATGGCTTCGGGCCGCACCCACTTGAGCGCCTGCCCTTCGCGCGGCACCGCCTGCCCTTTCCACACGCGACACACATAAAGTGGCATCAACAAATGAAATCGCTCGTAGGTATGTGACGCGAACGTAAACGGCGCGAGGCAACTTTCTACCGTGTCGATCCCGAGTTCTTCGACCAGTTCGCGGATTAACGCTGCTTCCGGTGTTTCACCGGGGTCAACCTTGCCACCGGGAAACTCCCACAGCCCTGCCATCTCCTTGCCTTCGGGCCGTTGGGCCAGAAGCACCCGGCCATCGGCGTCGACGAGGGCAACTGCAGCGACCAGCAGCACCGGTAGTTTGTCAGGATCGGTAGCTGGCATTGATATCGATGTAGCCATGGGTCAAATCACTGGTCCAGACCGTGGCCGCACCTCGCCCCTGTCCGATATCCAACGCGATGTTCACGTTCTTTCCGCGCATATGACGCACTGCCTTGGCTTCCACGTAGCGAGGACTGAGCCCGCCCCGGCTGGCAACCAGTTGCCCACCGATGCGCAACGCCAGTTTGTTCTGGTCGATACCCTCTCCCGCATAGCCCGCCGCACAGACAATTCGCCCCCAATTCGGGTCGGAGGCAGCGATCGCCGTCTTCACCAAGGGTGAATTGGCAATTGCGAAGGCAACGCGCTTGGCCGACGCATGGCTCCGCGCGCCGGTGACATCGATGGTCGCAAAGTGCGCCACCCCTTCACCATCGCAAATAACCTGCTTGGCGAGCTCGATTGATAGTTCCTGAAGCGCCACTCGAAAATCCGCCAGACGCGAATCGCTCGCCCGGGTAATGGACGGGTGCGCCGCCTGACGTGTTGCAAATAGCAGGCAGGTATCGCTCGTCGATGTGTCACCGTCTACGGTGATGCTGTTGAACGATACGTCCACCGCTGGTGCCAACAATGACCGCAATACGCGCGCCGGCACATTTGCGTCAGTAAAAATAAACGCCAGCATGGTCGCCATATTGGGCGCGATCATGCCGGATCCCTTGGCGATGCCGCAGAGCGTCACCGGCACACCACCAATCTTGACCCGCCGGCTTGCCCCTTTGGCAAACGTATCGGTCGTCATGATGGCGCGGGCCGCAGCCTCCCACCCGCCGGGTGCCTGATTGACATACAAACCCGGCAGCGCATCAACGATACGCTTGACTGGCAAAGTCTCTCCAATGACGCCAGTTGAGGCCACTAGTGTTTCTTTTTCCGCACACCCGGCCAGGCTTGCCGCCTTTTTTGCGGTGCGCTTGACGGCCTGATCCCCGGCGCGGCCCGTGTGGACATTGGCATTGCCCGCATTGACGACCAGCGCCCTGCCGCGCCCCGCAGGCAGCACACGCCGGCACCACGTAACTGGCGCGCCGCAGACATCATTCTGCGTCAACACGCCAGCAACCGCCGTGTCTGGCGCAAATGTCGCAAACAATACATCCGGCCGCCCTGTGTAACGCACGCCGGTGGCCGCGGTGGCAAGAGCCACCCCGGGAACAGGCGGCATTTTCGGGAACCGCTTCGGTGCCAGTGGAGACACGTCAGTCATCAGAAGATCAACCGCATATTAAGGGGTTTCCGCATTGGTTTCGGCACCATCATTGGCAGCAGCAGGGTCCGCGAGCAACGCAGGGAGATCCACGTCCGTCAATTCGATTGCAGATGCCTCACGTGCGTCTCTCAGCACTTCACTCATGACCACCCGGTTCAATTCTTCATGAATATCGCCAACGATATCGGCTAGTGGCGGCGGCTCGCGCCGGCGCCGTGCTTCGAGCCGGATCACATGCCATCCGTACTGTGTTTGTACTGGAGCGGACACGCTGCCGATCTCGAGTGCAAAGGCGGCCTCGGCGAATTCAGGCAACATTGCCTCTTTCGCGAAGAAGCCGAGATCACCCCCGGCAGGGCCACTTGGTCCGGTCGAGCGCTCCTTAGCCAGGGCCTCAAAATCAGCGCCTTCCATCAATGCCGTTACCACGGCGTCCGCCTCTTCACGTGTCTCCACCAGAATGTGCCGGGCCTGAACTTCCTCTACGGCGTTGACGCTTGTCGCCAGATCCTGATAGCGCTCTTGAACGGCATCTTCCGTGACGCGCTCACCGTAAATCTTGCGCAAATAGTGCTCGCGCAGCAGCTGGTCGCGCAAAAACTTCATTTCGACCTGGAAGACGGGGTCCGATTCCATATTGGCCTCCGTCGCCAGCGCAGCCAGCAGTTTCAGGTCCACCACCTGCTGAATCATGAGGGGCGCCATCGCGGTCTTCGCCATCTCCTGATATTCCTCGGGCAGAGAAACAATCGCGAGCCGCACTTCGGCCACCGTTACCGGCTCGCCATCGACGGTCGCCAGAACAGTAGAACCATCATCTGCCTGCGCCACCCGGGCAGCGCCAAACGCTGAAAATACGAGGGCAACGGCTAGCAGCATCAGCCGCAACCGCACAATACCTGTCATGTCTTAGATCTCCTTGTTGAAGAGCGCCAACAGCCTGACACTGTTACCGATCTGGTCATTTGCCGCATGATGCATATCGATTGTGGTAGGCACAAGACCGATGCAAAATTCAGCCGAATCAGGCCAATGGTGTGGATCAGCCGCCGGGCGTCGTTGACAGGCCCCGACGGCTTGCTTATCTGTCACTGGCACGAATGGGGCCCAGGTAACGCTGTCCCCGCAATTCGCTCACGAGAAACTCTCCGGGGCGAATCA
>JABJCZ010000392.1 GCA_018668475.1 Alphaproteobacteria bacterium
CCTTTATCGCTCAAATGAACATGCATTTGGCGGCGGTCTGTCGTGCTTTGTTGCCGAACGACGAGGCCATCTCTTTCCATGCGCGCCAACGTGCGCGTTGTTGTCGGCTCTTCAATGCCCACTCTGCGGCTTAGTTCTTTCTGCGACAGGCCGTCCTCTTCCCAGAGGTGCAACAACAGCGGCCATTGCCCGGCGGTAACGCCAAGCGGCATGATTCTGTTGTTCAGCGCGCGGGTAAACAAGCGCGATGCCAAGCCCACGAGGTGCGCCGTACTGTCATCAATGACAAAAGTCGACGTTGGGTCCACCGGGGCGCCGCCGCCTTTGGGGCGTCGGGTTACCGCATAGCTCATTGGGGTTCCTCCTCGGCCAGCGCGCGGATGCTATCGCTGATTGCTTGTCTCGGCAAGGAACCGGTATCGTGCCGGGGCCGCGCGGCTCCATGTTACGCTGCGCACATTCATTCCGATCATGATGGTCGGGCCAAGCCTGCATCACATCTGCAAACAGGGAGAATATCCATGGCGCTCGATAACAAACTGAAAAAGAAACTCAAGCGCGGCCAACCGGCGATTGGTTGCTGGCTGTCCATGGGCAATTCGTTTACTGCCGAAATCGTTGCCAATGCGGGCTATGATGCCGTTGTCCTGGATCATGAGCACGGGCCGGGCGAACTTCATGGAGCGGTCAACCTGCTGCAGGCAGTCGGCGAAGACGGGCCGACCCCGTTGATGCGAGTGCCGTGGAATGAGACGGTCTATATCAAGCGTGCGCTTGATATGGGCGTGATGGGGATCATCGTGCCCTACGTCCAAAATGCTGAGGAAGCCCGATCCGCAGTTGCGGCCTGCCATTATCCACCGCGCGGAAATCGCGGTGTCGCTCCACATGCCGGGCGGTGTTCGCGCTGGGGCATGCGGCTGGGCGAATACCTCGATGGCCTTGATGAAAAAATATTGGTGATTTTGCAAATCGAGACTGAGGAAGCTGTGAATAACATTGAGGAAATTGCGGCTGTTGAGGGCGTTGATATGTTGTTCATGGGTCCGAGCGATCTCTCCGCCAGCATCGGCAAGATGCTTCAGCTCGAGGATCCTGAGGTGAAAAAGCTACTCGCGAAGACAGAACGGAAGATGCGGGCGACAGGCAAACTGATGGGCACCGTGCCGCGGCCCGGCCAGACGGTGGAATGGACCTATGGCCGTGGATTTGATTTTGTGATTGCGGGCAGCGACACCAAACTTCTGGCCACTGCCGCGCAGGCACAGGTCGCGAATTTCGAGTCGACGGTGGCCGCGCGAGCCAAAGCTGCAAAAACTAAAAAGTCAGCAGCAAAAGGAAAAAAGGTCACAGCCAAGAGCAAAAAACGCCGCTGATCCGTTCCGATTTGAGGCTGGCGCTGGCGAAGGCATCGAATGGTGAGTAGCGGAACAATGAGTGTGCCGGTGATGCGGCCACGGCTGCCAGATGCCGAGGCGATCCTTCCGTATCTGCGTCAGATCGATGCCGCGCGCTGGTACAGCAATGATGGGCCGTTGGTCCAGCGCCTGAGCAGTCGGATTGCGGCCCACTTCAGTGTCGCGGAGGACGAAGTTGCTCTCGTTGCCAACGGGACGGTGGGCTTGACGCTTGGCCTGCGGGCAACGGGTGCCGCTGCAGGCGGGCGGTGCCTCGTACCAGCCTGGAGCTTTTCGGCCACGGCGCATGCGATCCTCGGGGCCGGCCTGGTGCCGTATTTTCTCGATGTCGAGCCGACCTCCTGGTCTCTTACACCGCAAATTGCGCGCCAGGCATTGGCGGACGGCGTAAGTGAGGTTGCTGCTGTTATGCCGGTCATGCCGTTCGGTCGGCCGCTTGACCTGGCCGCCTGGGACGCATTCTCCGATGAGACGGGCATTCCAGTTGTCGTTGATGCCGCCGCCGGTTTCGACAGCCTGATGCCCGCACAAGGGCCGACAGTGCTCAGCCTGCACGCCACCAAGGCATTTGGCGTAGGAGAAGGCGGTGTGGTGATTTGCCGCGACGCAAACTATGTGGGCGACGTTCGACGATTGGCGAATTTCGGATTTACCGCTGATCGCCAGAGCGCAGTGCCCGCAACCAATGCCAAGATGAGTGAGTATACCGGGGCCGTCGGGCTGGCTCGCTTTGATACTTGGCCCACGGTGCGCGACACCTCGCGCGCCCTCGCCAAACGCTATATCGCCGCCGCCGCCAACTTTGCCGACATCCAATTCATGCCAGGGTATGGCGACTGGGCAACATCGACATGCGTTGCCATGCTGGGGGAGCGCGGTGCTGCTGCAGCGGCTCACTGCCTGGCGCAAAACGGGATTGAGAGCCGTCGCTGGTGGGGTGACGGGTGTTACCAACAACCGGCATTTGCGGATTGTCAGTCAGGCCCTCTTCCGATGACCGAAATGCTATCGGCTGTGGCGCTTGGTTTGCCGTTTTATCCAGAGCTCGACGACGTGACGATCAACCGAGTTCTTGAGACGGTGTGCGTGGCGGGGGAGGGCTGAGATGCCGCGTTGGGCCAGCGGACCTGTCGGTATGCCACCCTATTGGGACCGTGCCATTCGGGAACTGGGCGCGGCTGACCCAATTTTGAAAACAGTGATATCCGGATGCGGCGAGGGCGGGCTCACCGGCCAGAACGATCCCTTTATCACTCTCGCGCGATCCATTGTCGGGCAGCAAATATCGGTTCGCGCAGCCGACAGTATTTGGGGACGGTTGGAGCTTGCAGTGACTGAAGTTGCGCCGGCACACGTTGTTGCAGCCGGGCCCGAGAAACTTCGTGCGGCGGGCCTGACAAACCGGAAAAGCAGTTATGTGTGTGATATTGCCGCCGCTTTCGTGGACGGTCAGATGGGGCCGCATATCTGGCAAGATCAGGCTGATGAGGTTGTTATCGATGCGTTGTGCGAGTTGCGCGGCGTTGGTCGGTGGACGGCCGAAATGTTCCTGATTTTTCACCTGTTGCGCCCGGATGTCCTGCCGCTTGCAGATATCGGGTTGCGCCGTGCCGTTGCCATCAATTACCGCGATGATGGAGACGTCTCTCCTGAAGACGTTGATGCGATAGCGGAGGCTTGGCGGCCGTGGCGATCTGTTGCCACGTGGCATCTATGGCGCAGTCTTGACCCGGTGCCGGTTACCTATTGAACCGGCCTTCAGGTCTTTGGAGTGTCCTTGTCCTCACCGCCATTCTGTCGCGCAAAATCGCGGCGCTGGTCGGCCAGCTCGTTCAAACGCGCCTCTACCTTCGCATTGACCGATCCTGTCGGAAATACGCCTTTCGAGTTGCGGTCGCCGGCGTTGATGCCGGTCACGACTGACAGCCCTTCGTTGATGGTTGATATGCCGTAGATCCGAAAATTTTTCTCGCGCACGGCCTCGACGATATCGGGGCGCAGCATCAAGTGCTTGATGTTGGATCGCGGAATCAACACACCCTGCTTGCCGGTCAGCCCGCGCGACTGGCAAATATCAAAGTAGCCTTCGATTTTTTCGTTCGCGCCGCCGATGGCCTGCACCTCGCCATGCTGATTGACAGACCCGGTCACCGCA